>JAWOHJ010000137.1:0-27458 GCA_046485225.1 Lutibacter sp.
TTCCTTTCCCAAGTTGTTGCTATAGAAGTTGTATTATCTGTAAGTACGTGTTGCGTTGCAGGTACAGAACCACCATCAGCACCTTCGGAAAATGTAAATGCTTTCATAAGTCCTCCTTCACCGAATGGTCCAGAAGCTATGATATCAAATGAAACAGTATAGGATGTATTAGGCAGAATTGAACCTACTGCAAACCTTTCCATTTTTATACCTGTAGCCGAACCAGTTGATCCTTGAATTTCTGCTGATTTACTACCACCATTGTTAACTGTAGAAGAAACAGATGTTCCTGCAAAAAATTGCCAGCATACATCTCCTGCTTCAAAATCACCATTAGAAAGTAGCTCACCAGCCGGAGGTGCAGGACAGCCGCTAGGAGGAACAACACTTCCATCGCCTGACAACATCACATCGGTAATTAACATAGTTCCGGCTCCAAACTCAAATATTGCAAATTCCACTGCTGTATTTACAGCGCCACCAAAGTTTGATAACGGAATGCTCATCTGAATCCATCCACCTGCCAAAGGTGTTCCGCTCGCTAAGGTAAATGATTTTTCCACTTCAGGCACTTTTACTTTTACGGATGTATAATCGGATGTTCTGACTTTAAACTCAAGAGTTGAATAATTTGAAAGTATTCCTGCTTCCATCGCTGTAAAGGCAACAGCCGATACAGGTCCCCAGCCATTTCCTGAAATGAGTTGTATGCTAGGATTGTATGTTGCGTTTCCAGTGTAGTTTGGATTAATGGTTGTTCCGGTACCCCAATCTGCAAATGTCGATGCAATCGTTACAGTCCCTGATGTAGCATATAAATATGCTCCTGAAGTGACAGGCACAGCAGTAACAATAACTGTTCTGGTTTTTTGAGTTGCTGCATTACCTGCGGCATCACTTACATTATAAGTAATGATATAAGTGCCTGCTGTATTTACATTTACAGCATCTCCTGCAACTACAATGTTAGCGGTAATATTTCCATCTATATTATCCGTAGCCGTTGCTCCCGGATCAGTAAATGTCCCTCCTACCAAAATATTTATCGTGGCACTCCCAGTTAAAGTGATTACTGGTGCTACAACATCTGCAGCAACAATAACTGTTCTTGTTCTTTGCGTCGCTGCATTACCTGCGGCATCACTTACATTATAGGTAATAATATAAGTGCCTGCTGTATTTACATTTACGGCATCTCCTCCAACTACAATTTTAGCGGTAAGGTCTCCATCTACATCATCTGTTGCCGTAGCTCCCGGATCAGTAAATGTCCCTCCAATCATAATATTTATTGTGGTATTCCCAAGCAATGTAATTATCGGAGCTCCAACATCTGAGATTACTATGGTATCTTCATAAGTATCAGATGCTCCTGAAGCATTGGTTGCTTTTAAAGTAACTTTGTACTCTCCTGTTGTAAAGGTTTTTATTGGATTAATTTCAGTAGAACTGGTTCCGTCTCCAAAAGTCCAAAAATAATTCCTTGAATTTACTGAGGTGTTGATAAAAGTTACGGTACCTGAATCAACATTAATAGTGTAGGTAAAACCTGCAATAACTTCCGGGAAATTATCATCATCATTATTTTCACATCCTAAGAAGGATATCGCTAAAAGCAACATCGAAAATTGCTTAACTCTTTTAATTAATTGTTTCATAATTTGTTGTATTATTTGTTTAGTTTATTATTGTTTATATACTCTTACGTAATCGATCAGCATTGTTTGAGGAAAAACCGTTTCACTATTAGGAGCGCCAACAAAGGAGCCTCCAACAGCAAGATTAATAATAATTTTGAATGGATGATCAAAAACCCATTCCCCAGGCACATCAGCTGGTGTGATTTGATTGTATAAAACATCATCTACATAGAAGTTTATATATTCCGGACCCCATTCAATACCGAATACATGAAACCCTGTGTCAAAACGGTCATTTACCAAACTATAACTTTTTGTAATGGCATTTCCGCCTGAAAATCCATTGCCATGAACACTTCCGTGTATTGTAGTTGGTTCTTGTCCACGATATTCCATAATGTCTATCTCACCACATTGTGGCCAAACTACTGCTGGTCCGCAATCGGCTCCTAATAGCCAAAAAGCTGGCCAGATACCTTGTCCGTAAGGCAATCTAATACGCGCTTCATAGCGACCGTATGTTTGTTCTCCTTTGGTCACAATTCTTCCTGAAGTATATGAAGCACCTTCAAAAGACTCTTTTCTAGCGGTAATAATTAATATGCCATTTTGTACTGTTACATTTTCAGAACGATTTGTATAGTATTGCAACTCATTATTTCCCCAGCCATTTTGTCCTGTACCTATTTCATAATCCCAAATTGTACTGTTTAGGGCTCCATCTGTATCGAACTCGTCTTGCATCACCAATTCAGTGAAATTAGTGACAGTTTGGGTTTCATCAGATGAACAACTGGTGAACATAGGAAATAAAACGAATAATGCAAGATTGACAACAACCAAGACTAAGTTTCCTTTTCTGGGTGTTAGATTTTGCTTATATATTTTTGTTTTCATTCTTATTTATATTTTTTGAATTTATAGTATTAAATATTACGCTCTATATGCATTTTTATTCACGATAGAAATACATATTATCTACATAAATAGTTTTTACATTAGAAGATTTTATGTTTTCAATAATGATTAAATTGACTCCTGTCTTATCCAATGAAGTTTCTGATGTTGGCCTAATAGGAATTTTTATAGTTTCCCATACTCCAGCTTCGAAATCGGTATCTTTATGAACGACTGGAGCTCTAGTATCTAGTTGATAGCTTTGACCAATACGGTTTTGTTGAAAAGTAGTAGCCGTAGAATTTTCATTCTTAAATGTGAGAAGGAGGTCAATATCAGTGGGTAATTCTAACATCAAGATATCAATACTAAAATGTGTCATCTCTGAAATATCTAATGGAGTTGTAAGCTGAGTACCAACAAAATTAAACTCGGTATAGTTTATTACATTCTGGCCATCTATAGTGGTTTGTTCACCTTTGGTGGTTTGGTAAGGAGCCCAATAGCCATTATAATAATTTACGGGTACGTTTGTATATTTGTCACTAAATATTGAAATTACATTATTTTGAGCCAAAGTAGGAACAGGAGCAACAGGAAAGATTCCTGGAACATTAACCGTTAAAGATCCAGTTGCTTTAACACCACCTAAAGAAGCTGTTATTTTAGATGTACCCGTACCTACAAAAGTTACAATTCCTACCTCACTAACTCTAGCCACTTCAATATTAGATGATGTAAAAGAAAAATAAGCGGGTGCTGCAGTAACTGTCTGATTTAGTCCAGATTCCAAATTAAATGTTTGTGTCAATCCATAATTAGCCAAACTAACTGTATTTCCCTTGAAATGGGTTTCTACTTTATCAGCACCATTTAAAATGGCTGGTTTTGGTTGTGCAATGGTGCCTAATTTTTCAAATTTTAATTCATCAATCCAAAAAGTATAGCCAAAACCACCTGTATTTTGCGTTCCTGCTGAATACCAAAACACACCTCTTTCTTCAAAAAGTTTGGAAGCATCGGGTATTGGAATAATGTATTTAACCCAATTAGTGCTTAAACTTGTGCCTGTTTTGGTAACTTGGTATTTATTTTCACCAAAGTCAGTACCAAAACCTATTTCGCCAATAATGACTCCTTGTGAAGCTTTTGCCCAAAAAGTTAATGCATCGTATTCGGTTAGATCGCGTCCGGCTCCATCAATTCTAAATATTGCACCAGCAAAATTTCCGTCTAAGTTGTCTGCATTGGGTACATCAAAACGCATTGAAGCGTTACTATTATAGCCTTCGTTTTCATCTACTGTCCAAGCAGTTGCTTTTGAACCTTCAAATGGAAAGTAAAAATTGCTGCCTAAACCAATAGGAGCATCTGTAAAGATTTCACCAGTTTTAGGGAGTGTCGCAAACTCAACTTCATCAGAAACTTCTCTTTCACAACTTACAGAAGCGACAAAAAACAATCCTAAAATGAAGCTATTTTTTAAATAAATATATTTTCTATTTTTCATTTTTTATATTTTTTATTTTCCAATATTGATATGTACGTAAGTTCTTATTTCCCATTCGTTGCCATCGCCAAATCCAACAGGGCTTATGATAGGTGCTGGTGCAAAAGGAAGTGTTTCGTTAGGAGAATAGCGTGGTGAATACTCATTAAGAGAACGCCAAGTACCACGAATTCCAATTTTTGTTTCTGGTAAAATGAACCAATTTGGTTTCCCTACGGATGTTGATAAATCCAACATCAATTGAACGGGATAAGTTAAATTGAAATCGCGATGATAATCAAATGGACCCCAATCGTTAATTTTCCAAGAGTGAATTAGTTTTAATTTTTTATAAATTAGTCTAATGTCACCTCCAAAACGTTCAATCAACCTGTCATCACTACCATTTGATTGTGCATTACCAAAGTATATGTTCGCAATTACACCTAAATCTGGTCTTACTTTAGAAACAATACGTGTATTTGATTCCCATAAATCATGTGCAGGAGCTGCATTTGGGAATGCAAAAGCAGTACGATTTTCTAGAAAACCAATTGCTGCATCTTGCGCTGTTGGATGATGACGATAAACAAAACCGGCACTAATTGCAAATTTAGCGTCTTCAGCCCTGTCGTTATCCCATTCGTACATCCAAGTTGCCGGTGTTGGATCATAGGTAAACAGCAATTCTCCTGCTACCGTTTCTCTGTTTGCCCTTACCGCAAATGGATCATCCTGTATATTTCTTAACCTTCCAGGGGCTTGAACATCATTTGGCATTGCCTCAACAATGGGCTTTTGCCACAAAAAGTTAGGTGCAATTTGAAAATCCCCAGAAGTATAGGTAAAACCTGAAAGAAAGTTGGTTTGGTTACCTCTGCCACTATCTTTTAGTCTCCATCCGGTAAACAATTTTGTTTGATCGGCTCCACCATTGGCTACCAATCCCATCGCTGCAGATTGCGCATACCACTTGAAAGCTCCTTGTTCATAGGTTATTCTCGCTTTTGCTCCCCAGTTATCCTCTGAATTAATTTTATCCGTATAAATTGTATATTTAGGTCCAGATTTATCTAAAGATGATAGCCATTCATCATTAATTTCAGCTATTTGAAATACCCTGTCATTTAAAGGTTGGCCACCCCAAATACCACCAATTTCAAAACCAAAAGCGCCTAATTTTGTTTTAGCGTGTAACGTGGCTCTTCGTGTTTTTGGAAGCGGTATGGCAATGGAAGAAACAATATCGGATGCTTCATCTATGTCTTCATGATAAACCGCGCTAAAATCAAATTTACCTATTGTTTTGCTGTATTTTAACAAGACGGCCGGATTTGCACCCCACCAAAGTTGAGGACCAAATGCCACTTTAAAACCTTTTAAACTCCTTTTACCATCAACTTCAAAACCAAGAATTTCTCCATTATAGATGTCTAGGTTCGGACCATAGTTTGCTTCGGGATATAAACCGAAAAAGTCGCCTTCATAACCCCACTGATCGTGACCGGTGCGATAAAAACCTCTTAAATCAAACTCTTTAGCGTTCCATTCAAATTCGGCATTATAAACTTGTACACGATTTAAATCAGTAACCTCTTGTTCACCTTGATCGGTTTTTACCGTGATTGTTCGCCCTCTGTTCTCATAAAAAATCTCATCGATAGGATTTTCAGCTACGTGACCAAGAACATTAAAATTTACATTTGCACGCATATTTGATGAAGGGTTTCCTTCAATCCCAACATAGTAAGACTGCATGTGATCAAAACCAAGTTGATTTGGATAAGCTAATTTATTTGGGTTTTCGTTATCCGGCGTTGTGATTAAACTGCCTCCGGTATTATAGGTTGTAAATTCTGCTCTTAAATTGCTGATACGTAATTTGTCATTACTCAAACTTCCTAAAGCAGCTTTATCACCTCGTGCCTTTAGAACAGCATCCATTAATTGAATATTAGCAAAATGATTTTTTATAAATTCTGGTGTAACACCAACGTCAAATGGATTTAATTGGTGTGCTTCTTTTAATGCGTAATAGGCAGCACGCGGGTATAAATCATAAAGTCCTCTTTCATTTGTTGGTCCTTTAGCACAAATACCAAACCATTCCTCGTTCATGTTGTTTTCACCAAGTTCAAAGTCGCTTAGATATCCGCCATTCGCCCAAGAAGCATTGTTGTCATGAATGTCTAAATTAGTTGTTTGCCCAAATTTCCACCAGCCATCACTAAATTGAAAGGTAAATCCGCCAAGAGAATTACCGGATTTTCCCATACCATAAGCATTTTCATAAATTTCTTGCCAGTTGCCCACCATATAATAAGCCTGCGACTTCTGATCTTCAGCATTTTCGATGGCATTAAATGCATCAGCACCAAATTCTGTAAACAAAATTGGCTTATCTAATTCATCTTTGACTTTCTGAAACGCATCGCCAAATGATACACCACGATACATATTCACACCAAAAATGTCAACATCTTTACATTCTTCCTTTATAATGTCAAGAAAAAGCAAATCACCATTACACAATGCAATAGGATATGATTTGTCTATTTCTTTCATTGCAATGGCTGCTTCATTAAATAATTTGTACATATGTTCGGCACGTATGGTTGATTTTCTGTCTTCCATCGGAATGTTTTCGGTTTCAGCTCCATCCCAAAAAAGTCCGTAATTATTTTCATTTCCAAGCAAATACATCAGCAATCCGGGTGTGCCTTTATATTCCTCAACCATCGACTTAACTTCTGAGATTAGCAGTTTACGTGTGCGAGGGTCAGAATATTCCGTATTCGCAACCCAAGTTCCATTCAAAGTCAGTCCATAACGGCCAAATGAATGATTAAGCATTGTATAGATGCCATATTTTTCATAGATATACTTAATCCATTTTGGCTGGACTCCGGTATATTGACGAATAGCATTAACACCCATGTTTTTTAATAATAACATTTCAGAGTCTAACGCAGCCATAATAATATCATCGGGTTGACTCCATAAACTGTAAGAATAATTAGTTCCAATTGGAAAATAATCCCAGTTCATTCCGTTAATCATAAAATCCTTTCCATCAACTACCAATTTCATTCCTTGATCATTTTTTACAACAGAAACTTGATCAGACTGAGCAGAAACAATAGTTGTAAATAAGAAAAGTACCAATCTTAGAAAATTGTTTTTTATTGTATACATAGTTTTTTATTTTTTGATAATCACAATATACCAATAAAAAATAATTTAAAAAATGAAAACTGTATCAAAAAACTATACAAGTTAGCCGCCTATGTGTTTTTTTAGCAAAAGTGTATTAAAATCATATTTGGACAACTAATAAAAAACAAATAAACATATTCTGAAAAGAAAAAAAATATTGATAATGTATGGGTAATGTTGTGGTAAAATAACCTACAAACTGTTTATTATGCTAAAATGTAGTACGCCAAATTGTCCTCACATGGCTATTTCAACCTATTTATAAGCCTATATTTTTGAAAATCAACGTTTCATGTTGCTATTCTCAGTAATAAATCTAACTCTCTGGATGATAAATTTATCCATAATTAGGGGTGTAATTTACGGTTAATACTTGTTAATAACGGCTTTGGCATTTTTCATGTCATTCAATTTTTCGAGAGCTAAAATCAATCGTAAAAAAGCAGACTAATATTTCGGTTGTTTTCAAAAACAATGAATTTAATATAAAATGAAAAGGTCCAAAAACAAACCAGCAAAATAAAAAAGAAAATACTAATTGATATAATTGTTAGGCTCGAAAAATATAACACTCATAAGTTTTGAAACATTTGTTTGATGAAATTTCAATTTCGAAATCGGTGAAAAAGCAAAGCAAATTTTAAACATCAAAGCTGCCAAAAATAATATTTTAATGGGTAATAAATTGACTGAAATTATCGGGTATGAAATTACCCAAGAAATACGCAAAACCAATCGAGATCCCAACATTATTGCACAAACCATAAATTGCATAGCTGGAGAGGTGGTTTCTGTATTATTTTATTGGTAATTAATAGTAATTTTGTCTGGAGCTTTTGTGTTTTGCAATATCAACAAAACATAGCTAATCATCATCGTGATTATTCTCTGTTTGAATTTGAATCAAATTAGCATCATTTCTAATTTCTGTATGTCTTATTTCACCACCTGTAGTTCCTGCGTTTTTGGCCAAAACGCCGGCTGCCAAAGAAAACAAAATAGCCAAAACAAATCCTAATTTGGCCAGTTTCATTTTTTTAATTTCCAAAAACATGGTAATTGCTGAAATTCCGCCTAAAATTAAAATTATGGTAAAAAATAATTCAGCAGCTTTTTTATGCTGATTGATTAATGTTTCGCTGATTCCCTGAATTCTCTCCACAATCTCTTCAGCGCCTTCTCCAGAATAAAAAGCCGCAATTGAAGCCAAAGCACTGAAAACAAAAATGCCTAAAGCAGTGCCTTTTACTTCCGGTTTTTGCAATACAAAACCAGTAACCAAAACCAACAATCCTATTAAAACACCAACTATAGGCAAATGATTAATCGCCAAATGAAAATGCGCTTCGTTCATAGTATACAGTTTTTAATGCTGTTATATATTGTATTTTTATTTAAACTTTTTAAATGTTAACTTATGATAATGTTGACGATAAAGCGTTTCCCTAAATTTGCTGAGATTCTTACTCTAAGTGCCGGGATATTTAGTTCACAACCTATTCAGAAATTAAGTTAAATGCGCCTTTGGTTAAAAATTCGGTATTCGTATCAAAATCTTCTGCATTGAGGATTTGTACATATCCGTTATATGTTTCACCTATTTTAACTGGCATTCTTTTAAAAGAAGTTGTGTTTTGTTTCACCAATACAAAAAAATCGTTCTCAATATTCGCAACTGATTCTTGTGGTAAAGCGAGCAGTTTTTTAGTTGATGTTAAAATATTTGCAACTAAATACATACCCGGTGCAAAAAGTTTGGCATCGTCTTTATTCACCAAATCACCATGGATATCTATGGTTCTCTCTGCAGTATTTATAGCTCTATTGATTAAATGCACTTTGCCTTCATACTCTTTTCCAGGTTCATTTTGGAGCATAATTTTAATAGATTGCCCCACTTTTACTGCAGGAAGGTCTTTCTCAAAAATCTTTAATTCAATATGTAATTGGTCGGTATTGGTAATGGTCATGGCTACATCAGAAGGATTTAAAAATATTCCTTTGCTTGCATTTATGGAAGTTGCAAAACCAGATAAAGGCGATAAAACAGTGATTACTGAACTTATATTTTCCCCGGTTAACGTATTTGAATTGATGTTCATTAGTCCCAATTGCTTTTTTAACGACTGAAATTGCACAAGTGTTACCTTGTATTCCGATTCCGCTTTAAGGAAATTCTTTTGGGAAGTCACATGGTCATCCAGCAACAATTTTTGTCTGTCATAATCAGATTTTAAATAATTTAAGCGTCCTTTTGCTTCTAAAAAATCCTGTTGTACCTGCACATATTCCGGATTTTCCATAGTGAATAAAACTTGTCCTTTTTTCACCACATCACCAGGCAAAAGGGTGATATTTTTCACATATCCGGCAAAATAAGCACTTACGGCAGCTTTGTTTTGGGGCGGCACATCAAACATTCCATTGGCTTTTATGGAGGTGCTAAAATCTTGCAAGGTGAGCTTTCCCAGTGCCATGTTGGAAGCCTTAAATTGAGATTCGGTGATGGTTATAGAATCTGTAGCTGCATTTTCTGATGGATCGGTTGAGTCTGAAGTTTCCGACTTATTATTAGCATTGCAGGAAATCAAACTTACCGTTACCAAAACCAGCAAACCATTTAAAATCATATTATTTTTAAAATTGTTGAACATTTTTTTCATCATTAATTGGTTAAATAGTTTAATTCTAAAACAGTTGCATTGTACTCAAAAAGATTATTCAAAAAACTGATTTCAATATTTTTAGCATTTTCCAACAATTGTACATATTGGAAAAAATCGATTTCACCGCTTTGAAATGCCTTTGATGCATTTAAAGTTAAGGCATTGGATAATTTTTTACCGGTTTGGTCGTAATAATCAATACCTTCCTCAAATTTCTTTAAATCCGACAACAATCCCTGATAATTAGTTTCAAGCTGAATTTTATAATTCTCAAATTCATTTTCTACAATCAAGGTTTCCGTTTTTGCCGCATTGATTTTCGATTTATTTGCACCAAACCATAAAGGAATGGCAACACCTGCTTCAAATCCCTGATATTGTTTGGCATTCAACCCATTGTTGGTTCCTTGAAATACTGAAAATTGTAAATCGGGTAACAATCGTTGTCTTTCCAAAGAAAGTGTTGTTTTTGACAATGCTTTTGAAGCCTCAAAATATTGCAATCCGGGATGTTCATCCACAGTCCATTTCTGAAGATTTAATCGTGGCATTTGATTTTCCATAACTGCATAAAGCGAATCGGATTGTATCCATTGTTGTAAAAAAACGGTTGCTTTTTTAGTATTTTCCTTACTTTGCGAAAGCTGTAATGAAATTTCCTTCTGTTTGGTTTCCGCAGTTAGTTTTTCCAATAAATTGGTTTCACCAACCTCGTAGCGTTTGTTTGCAGCCCTTGCAAATTGCCCGTACAAACTGTCCAAATACCTATACTGTTTTACCAAATTATTGTTATAAACAACAGTATAATAGGCTTGATAAACTTCTTTTGTTAACAATCTTTCGCTAAGCTTATATTCCTGTTCGGACATGGTCACTTTTTGTTTTTCAACTTTTCGTTGTGCACCATAAATGGTTGGAAATTGAATGGATTGACTGATGCCAAAAACTTTGAGCGGAACTCCGTTTTCTGCAAAATTATTTTCATCATAATTATAATAAATATGAGTTTTATCAATATTTAAGGCAGTACCCACCAATTGTTTTGCCTGATTAACTTTTTCTGCTGAAGCTTGCAAAGCATTGTTATTTTTTAATGCCATTTGCACCGCTTGTTCTGCAGTAACCACTTTACTTTGTGAAATACCGAAAACAGGAATTAACAAAATTGCCAACATAGTAAATGCCTGTTTTTTAATTTTCACTTTATGAGGTCCTTTTCTGTCGAACATCGCATACAAAATTGGCAATACCACAAGGGTTAATGCGGTGGCCGAAATTAATCCGCCAATTACCACAGTTGCCAAAGGACGCTGAACCTCTGCCCCTGCCGATGTTGAAATCGCCATTGGCAAAAACCCTAACGCGGCTGCAGCTGCAGTCAATAAAACCGGTCTTAGTCTGTTTTTTGTACCCATAAGAATACGCCTGTTAATATTCATAATTCCGTGTGCTTTTAATTCTTTAAACTCTTCTATTAAAACAATTCCGTTCAAAACCGCAATACCAAACAAGGCGATGAACCCAACACCTGCAGAAATACTGAAAGGCATTCCTCTTAAATAAAGCAAAAACACACCGCCAATAGCCGATAAAGGAATGGCGCTGTAAATAATCAATGCTTCTTTTACCGAATCGAAGGCGAAATAAAGCAGGACAAAAATGAGTACCAAAGCAATTGGAACGGCAACTTTTAATCTGGCCGATGCCGTACGTAAATTTTCAAATTGACCGCCGTAACTGATTGAATAACCTGTTGGAAGTTTTACATCGCGTTCAATGATTTGCTGCACATCTTTCACCACCGATTCTAAGTCGCGGTTACGAACATTTACACCCACCACAATTCTCCTTTTTGTATTGTCTCGAGATATTTTAGCCGGACCTTTGGTGTAGCTAATTTCAGCAAACTCACTTAATGGAAGTCGGTTGCCATTTGGCATCATAACCGTTGCGGTTTCAATATTGTCAATATCCTTTCTATGGGCGTCATCATATCGTATCACCATATCAAATTGTTTTTCCCCTTCAAAAACAGTTCCTGCAGGCATTCCTGCAAATCCCATAGAAATTATCTTATTGAGGTCTTCAATATTCAATCCGTATTTGGCTATTTTTTGACGGTCATATTTTACAGACATTTGTGGCAATCCGGCAGTTTTTTCAACAGAAATATCTGCAGCACCTTCCACATTTTTGATGGCTTTTTCAACTTCTAAAGCTTTTTTGTAAAGCAAATCTAAATCCTCCCCAAATATTTTAATGGCCAAATCGGCCCTAACACCGGTAATCAATTCATTAAAACGCATTTCAATGGGTTGGGTAAACTCATAATCAACACCGGCTATTTCAGAAAGAGCTTCCTTAAATTTATCTGCCAGTTCATCTTTACTTTTGGTGTTCACCCATTCGCTTTTTGGTTTTAATTTAATAATAACATCACTTTCTTCCATAGACATTGGATCGGTAGGTATTTCGGCAGCGCCAATTCTGCTAACGACCTGCTCAACTTCAGGAAATTTCATTAATATTTTTTCCATTTGCGTGGTTGCTTCAATGGTTTTTGTTAAAGAAGTTCCCGTTTTAAGCACAGGCTGAATCACAAAATCGCCTTCATCCAGCGTAGGCACAAATTCCCCGCCCATAGAATTATAAAGCAATCCTGTCACCACCAACAATCCAAATGACATGGATAAAACCAATTTTTTCCTTCTTAATGCCCAAGAAATGGTTGGTTGATATTTCGAAATAAGAAATGCGATTAACCGAGATGAAATTGTTTTTTTCTCAGTATTTGTTGGCTTAATAAACAATGAAGCCATCACCGGAATGTAGGTAAAACATAAAATCATGGCGCCAATTAGCGCAAAAACAAATACCATTGCCATGGGCTTAAACATTTTTCCTTCCACATTTACCAAGGATAAAATGGGTATAAAAACAATGATGATAATTAACTGGCCAAAAACTGCGGAATTCATCATTTTGGTCGCACCCTGATAGGTAATTTTATCAATTAAGCCTTGTCTTTCATTTTTTGGAAGTTCCAACAAATTAGCTCTCTGACTTGTTATTTTGAAGGCTATAAATTCTACAATAATAACGGCGCCATCAATAATAATCCCAAAATCTATTGCGCCAAGGCTCATTAAATTGGCATCTACGCCAAAAAGATACATCAATGACAAGGCAAAAAGCAACGTAAGGGGAATTACAGAGGCAACAACCAATCCCGATCGCAAATTACCCAACAACAACACCACCACAAAAATGACGATTAAACAACCTAAAATCAGGTTTTCGGCAATGGTAAAAGTTGTTTTTGCAATCAATTCACTTCTTTCCAAAACAGGATTGATGGTTATTCCCGGAGGTAAATTGGTTTGTATTTCAGCTACGCGTTGTTTTACGGCTTCAATAACCGCACTTGAGTTTGCGCCTTTTAACATCATTACCTGTCCTAAAACTTTCTCTCCTTCACCGTTTCCTGTTATGGCGCCAAAACGATTGGCATAGCCAAAACCAACGGTGGCAATGTCTTTGATGTAAACAGGAATACCGTCTCTATTGACAATCACAATATTTTCAATATCTTCAATAGAGCCAACCAGTCCTTCACCCCTTATAAAATAACTTTCGTTCACTTTTTCAATATAACCGCCACCGGCGATGCTGTTATTTTTTTCCAAAGCAGTGAATGCATCAAAAATGGAGATATGCAGCGAGCGCAATCGCTCAGGATTTATGGCAACTTCATATTGTTTTAAATGACCACCCCAAGTATTCACTTCTACCACACCGGGAATTCCCGATAATTGGCGTTTTATGGTCCAATCCTGAATGGTGCGAATATCTGAAAGGGAATATTCATCTTCATATTTTGGATCAACATCAATAATATATTGGTAAATCTCGCCCAAACCGGTTGAAACAGGCCCCATAAATGGTGATCCAAATCCGGCTGGAATTTTTTCTTCGGCACTTTTTATTTTTTCGGCAATCAACTGACGTGGAAGATAAGTGCCCATTTTATCCTCAAATACAACGGTAACTACCGACAATCCAAATTTTGAAACCGAACGAATTTCTATAACGCCAGGCAAATTTGCCATTTCAAGCTCAATAGGATAAGTTAGAAATTTTTCAACATCTTCAGTAGCCAAATTTCTTGAAGTGGTAATCACCTGTACCTGATTGTTGGTAATATCCGGAACCGCACCAATTGGAATATTGGATAAGGAATACAAACCAAATCCCACAATTCCGGCAGTAAACAGCAAAACAATAAGCTTATGGTGAATGCTATATTGGATAATTTTTCCTAACATTTTTTTTATGATTTATTAAAATATTTAACAAATATAAATTCTGAAACTTAGAGGATTCTTTACGCTTTCTTAAAATCTGCTTAAAATATAATGGTGACCGTTGTGCCAACGCCAAATTCGCTTTCCAAAATTAGTTCTGCATTGATGGCATCCGCAGCTTTTTTGGCAATTGACAATCCGAGACCATTCCCGAAAATTTCTTTATGATTTAAGGCTTCTGATCTAAAAAAAGGATTGAACAGTTTTTCAATATCTTCTTTTTTTATACCAATGCCTTCATCTATAATCTTGCAAATAATACCACTTTCAGCATCAGAAACAGTGATATACAGTTTAGAATTTTTGGTTGAATATTTAATGGAGTTACTAATCATATTGTCCAAAATAATATTGGCATAATACTGTTGCACCAAAGATTCATTTGTTGTTTCCATAGCCAAATCCAATGTTAAGTTTTTGGCTGAAATTTCATTTTTATAACGTGATAAAATTTCGTCAATAAGAATAGGCAGTGATTCGTATATTGTTGTTTTTGAAACAAGATTGTTTGTATTGGCATTTGAATCCAGTCTTGCCAGCACCAACAATTGCTCAATAATGGTGGTCATTCGGTCAATTTCCGAAAGACTGTATTTAATTTTTTCCTCATATTCATGTTGTTCACGCGGTTTTCTGATTAAAACCTCCAAAGTTCCTCGCAGGGATGACAGCGGCGTTCGCAGTTCGTGCGATGCGTCGGAAGTAAATTGACGTTCTTTTTCTATGGCATTTTCTATGCGTTGCAACAGTTCGTTTATGCTGGATGACAGATTGAATAATTCATCTTTATAATCTGGTAAATTTACCCTTTCATTCAGGTTATTTTTAGTGATCCTGCTGGTGGTTTCAATAATATTTTTAATAGGAATAATGCTTCTTCCTGCTAAATATCTTGAAATAAAATAAAGACCTGCCAAAAGAAGCAAATAGGAAATTATAAGTATATTTTTTAATTTCAGAAATACCATATTTGAGGATTCCAAAGACATTGCCGCAACTAAATAACCCTTAATTTTGCCATCGTGTTCAATGGGAATTTGAATTTGGCGAATGGGTTTTTTATTTAAAATTTCATTAAAATGACCACCAAACTGTTCTTGTTTTCTAAACGGAAGCTCGTCACCTTTAAGATTGGGCGATTTGTCCATTAACTTTCCGTTTTTGTCAAAAATTTGAATAAAAACCGGATTTACCTGAATTTCTTTATGTTCAATTTCTTCCCATTCTGCCTTGTTTATAAAATGAATGCTGTCACCCAATATTTTAATTTCATCGGTATGTTTTTCAGCTTCATATGTAAGGTCATTGTCCAAATTATGATAAACCGTTTCCTGAACCACAAAAAAGACCACACTAAAAACAACCGCCACAATAATGGCTGTGGCAATCATATAGTGTAAGGCTATTCTATTTCTGAAACTTAAATTCATTTATGAAAAATTTTATTTGGTTGATGAAAATGATTAAAGTTCCTTTGCCATATAACCAATTCCTCTGATGGTTTGAATATGATTTTCATCTGCATTCAGTTGCAGTTTTTTTCTCAACGCATTGATATATACATCAATAACTCCTGTATTATATTCAAAATGAATGTCCCAAACACTTTCAATAATTCGGGTTCTACGACAAACCGCACCTTTATTCCGCATTAAAAATTCCAACAACGCAAACTCTTTTTGCGTCAGATTAATTTCTTCGCCATTTTTTAAAACTTGGTGATTTTCTGTATTTAAAGTGATATTTCCAAGATTAAAGAGAGAATGCTCTCCCGACTTTGGCCTTAATTGCACCTTGATTCTTTCCAAAAGTTCTTCAAAATGAAAGGGTTTTTTGATATAATCGTTGGCGCCCGACTGCAACCCGAAAATGGTTTCATCAACCGTATCCTTGGCGGTCAAAAAAATGATTGGCGTATCTTTAAATTCATTCCTGAACAGGCGGCAGACTTCAATTCCGCTAATGCCGGGAACCATCCAATCCAACAACAACAAATCATAATCGCCCGATAGCGCCAATTGAAGACCTTTGTTACCATTCTCGGCAATGTCAACTGAAAATGATTCTTCTTCCAAGCCTTGTTTCAGGAAATTGTATATTCCTGGTTCGTCTTCCACAATTAAAATCCTCATAGCACAAAATTAGTCTATAAATTTAAAAAATATTTGCCCAATTCTTAAGAGTTACTTAAAATATTTAATTAAAAATGAAGCTTTTATTAAAAATTATGCTGCTAAAAAATGCAAGAAATTAAAAAAATTCGCATCTGAAAATTGAATAACTTTTAAATGATGTATTGCTTTTCAAAAAAAAAATCATAAAATATTTTAAAAATTTATATCAAAATAAACTACAATTTATACTGATTCTAAACCACTGCTATTTGCTTAATTGATTAGGTATTAACCTACAAAAACGATAGCTTTACGTTTTTCTAAATTTTGATAAATCAATTTAAATTTTACAAATCCACCTATGAAAATTGGACTTTTTGTACCCTGTTATGTCGATCAGTTTTACCCAAAAGTAGCCATTGCCACTTATGAATTGTTGCAAAAATTAGGATGTGATGTCAGCTTTCCTATGAAGCAAACTTGTTGCGGACAACCCATGGCAAATAGCGGTTATGAACATTTAAGCAAAGATTGCGACGCCAATTTTATCGCAAATTTTGCCGAATTTGATTATGTTGTAAGTCCGTCCGGTAGTTGCACTTTGCACGTAAAAGAACATTTGCACGATGAAAAAAACGAGCAATTGGCAACGCAAATAAGAAAGCGGGTTTATGAGCTTACTGAGTTTATCACCGATATTTTAAAAATTGAAACCATTGAAGGAAACTTCCCGCATCGCGTTGGTTTGCACTATAGTTGTCACGGACAGCGCATGTTGCATCTTGCCCAAATGAGCGAATTGAACTTGCCTTTTTTCTCAAAACCCGAACAATTATTACGCGGTATAAAAGGATTGGAATTGGTTTCGCTCGGCAAAAAAGATGAGTGCTGCGGATTTGGCGGCACTTTTTGTGTTACAGAAGAAGCCATTTCAGCAAAAATGGGCCAAGATCGCGTAAAAGATCACGAAAATCAACAAGTGGAATATATTACCGGTTACGACATGTCTTGTTTGATGCATTTGGAAGGCACTTTGAAAAGACAAAAAAGTCCGATAAAAATTATACATATTGCCCAAATTTTAAACGGATTGTAAAAAATGGATACAAAAATTATAGAACACAGCAAAGCCGCGGAGCTATTTATCAAAGATGAAAAACGAACAGATTGGCACAATGAAACGCTTTGGTTTGTTCGCGAAAAACGCGACAAAGCGGCTTTTCAAATTCCGGATTGGGAATTGCTGCGGGAAACAGCCTCCCAAATAAAAAACAATGTGCTTTCAAATATGAATCAATATTTAATTGATTTTGAAGCAAATGCCAAAAACAATGGCATCATTGTACATTGGGCTGCTGATGCTGATGAACACAATAAAATTGTACATGCCATTATGGAAAAGCATGGTGTTTCTCAAATGGTAAAATCAAAATCAATGTTGACCGAAGAATGCCATTTGAATGAATATTTAACAGAAAGAGGCATTGATGTCATCGACTCCGATTTGGGCGAACGCATTGTTCAGCTAAGAAAAGAGCCGCCAAGTCACATAGTTTTGCCTGCTATTCATCTCAAGAAAGCCGATGTAAGCGATACTTTCCATAAATTTCTGGGCACAGAAAAAGGAAATAACGATCCAAAATATTTAACCGAAGCCGCGCGACAACATTTAAGAGACACCTTTCTTACCAGAAAAATTGCGCTTACAGGCGTAAATTTCGCAATTGCCGAAACCGGAGAATTCGTGGTTTGCACCAATGAAGGAAATGCCGATATGGGTGTGCATTTGGCCGATGTTCATATTGCCTGTATGGGTTTTGAAAAAATTATTCCGCAACGAAAACATTTGGCTGTTTTTCTGCGTTTGTTGGCAAGAAGCGCTACCGGACAGCCGAGCACCACGTATACAAGCCATTTTAAAAAACCAGGCGAAGGCAAGGAAATTCATTTGGTAATTGTAGACAACGGAAGAAGCACGCAATTGGGACGCGAAGATTTTAGAAGTTCTTTAAAATGCATTCGCTGCGGCGCTTGTATGAATACCTGTCCGGTTTACCGCAGAAGCGGCGGGCACAGTTATCACAATGCCGTGGCCGGACCCATCGGTTCCATCTTGGCACCAAATTTAGATATGAGCAAAAATGCCGATTTACCTTTTGCAAGCACCTTGTGCGGTTCTTGCACCAATGTTTGTCCGGTAAAAATTGACATTCACGTGCAATTGTATAAATGGCGCCAAAAATTGGTAAAAGAAGGCTATGCTCCAAAAAGTAAAACGTTGATGATGAAAGGCATGTCGGCAGTTTTATCGAATCCCGTAATTTTCAATTTGGCAGGAAAAATGGGCCGATTTGTGCTGGAAAAAATGCCCGGATTGGTTAGCAATGGCTTTAATCCTTGGTACAAACAACGAGAAATGCCAGCACCGCCAGAGGAATCTTTCAGAGAATGGTATCAAAAAAATTCAACCGCATCAAAAGACAAAAACAATGAGCAGTAAAGCCAATATTTTAGAAAAAATAAAACAAAATCAGCCTTTGTCGGTAAGCGCATTGCCCGATTTAAGTTTTTTGGGTTTGGAAAATTATGAGAACCTCGACAAATACAAAACGATGTTGCAAAGCATTGGCGGCGACTATGTTGAAGTTGCCGATTATGATGCCGTTATTGATTTTGTGAATAAAAATTACAATACCGAAAAGCGCATTATTACCACATTGCCCGAACTTTCCCAAATTGCGGCAACAGATTGGACAAATGATGATCCGCATTCGCTAAAAGATGTGGAATTAACCATTGTGAAAGCGCATTTTGGAGTTGCTGAAAACGGTTCGCTTTGGGTAACTGATGATTTAATGGGACAGCGAATTGCGGTATTTATTCCTCAGTATTTGGCCATTGTGGTAAATAAAAGTGATATGGTAACCACTATGCACCAGGCTTACGATCGTATTGGAAATCAGGAATACAAATTCGGAACTTTTATTGCCGGCCCATCAAAAACAGCCGATATTGAACAATCTTTGGTGTTGGGCGCTCACGGCGCAAGGGGATTAATCGTATTTTTGATGGACTAATTATACATCAAAAAAAAATCAGAAAAACATTTTATATAAAAAAGGTTCAAACAAAAATATGTTTGAACCTTTTTTATGTTTGCTTTAATTTAAAATACTATTTCCTGTTTTTCTCTTGGTAAATTGATTTTTATCATAAAAATGAAATCAAACAAAAGAAATCTTAAAAATAATTTAATGCGCTAATTGTTCCATACCGCTATTTATGAGCCTGTTAAGAATATCAAACTAAATATGCTCAAATTGAGGAAAATCATTTTACAACCACTATTTTAATTTTACATTTGAGTCAGAAATAATGTTTAACTTAAATAATAATGTCATGACACTAGTGAAATTTAGACAAAGACCATGGGAAAATCTGTTCACATCAGATTTATTGGATTTTGACGCCGGCAATTTATTAAATGATAAATTATGGCTCAAAAGAATGAACGAACCAGCGCTAAACATCAAAGAAAAAAAAGATTCTTATGAGATTGAGCTATCAGCTCCCGGATTCGATAAAAAAGATTTTGAAGTTAACATCGCTGATGGTTGCTTGAATATTATGGCTAAAAAATCTGAAAAAAAAGAAGAAAAAGACGAAAACTACACGCGTAAAGAGTTTAGCTTTAATTCTTTTGAAAAATCATTACAACTTCCTGAAACTGTAATCGATGAAAAGATAAAAGCCAAATATGAAAACGGCATCTTAAAATTTAGTCTTGCCAAAAAAGAGGAAGCTAAAAAACAAAAACCAAAAACAATAGAAATTTTGTAAAAGAAGTTTCTTATTAGTTATTCTGGACTTTATTTCCCCACAAATAAAGTCCGGAATATAAAAATTAAAACAAATTGTAAAATTATTAAAAACAACATTATGAAAACTGGAAATATCTTATTAGGCGTTTTGGCTGGGGTAGCAATTGGAGCTACAATGGGAATTTTGTTTGCACCGGATAAAGGTTCCTCAACACGTAAAAAAATTATTAAAAAAGGGGAAAAGATTACCGATGATTTAGAAGAAAAATATGATGATTTTATTGAAAACATCAACGAAAAATTCGAAGATTTAAAAGAAAAAGCTGCTGACATGGCCGAAAAAGCCAAACGTAAAGCTGAGGAATTCACTGAAAAAGCGAAGCATGAGGCTGCAAAAGTGACTGAAAAAGCAAAACAGGAAGCTGAAAGAATGGCAAAAAAATCCAAATACGGAGAAGAGGTTGAAGCATAACAACAACTTCCATAAACTCAGAAAATGGAAAAAATCAAAAGTTTGACAATTAGCGGGAATTTAACATGAATTTTCCCCTAATTGTCAAATAGTTTTTAAATCCACAGTTGCAATTTTAAAAGGTAAAAAGATGAGTACCTCAGAAAGTTTAATTGAATTATTATTTGAGAAAATTGAAGAATACGGCAAAACGAACTATGAACTCATAAAATTCAAATTAGTAAAGTCAACCGCTACCATTGTTCCCTCGATAATTTCAAGGCTCATTGTTGTGCTGGTGTTTTTTGTCTTTTCCCTTATTTTGAGTATTGGAATTGCTTTATTATTGGGAGAATTATTCGACAATTTATATGTTGGATTTTTTATTGTTGCCGCATTTTATCTTTTAATAGGCATCCTGTTCTATTTCTTTCTCTACAACTGGATTAAAAAGCCAATTGGCGATTCAATAGTTAAACAAATACTTAATCAACAATAGATTATGGAAAAGATACAATCGCTATCAGAACTTGAAGACGCCATAAAACTATTGAAGTTTAAAAAGGCTGAAGATGAAAAATTGCTGAAAGAACTTACTTATACGATTTATGAGCGTGCTAAACCGATTAATATAATTAAAGACTTATTTAAAAAGTCGGATGCATCCCAAGATATAACAGATAATTTATTAACAACTTCCGTTGGCCTTGGGGCCGGTTATCTCTCTAAATTGCTGTTTCAAAAAATGGTACGCGTTCCGTTCAAAAATTTTATAGGCAGCGCTTTAATGCTTGGCGTTGATAATCTGATTGCAAAAAATCCTGGTGTTGTAAATGTATTGTCATCATTAATTCTGGATGCTTTTAGCAAAAAGCCCAAAAAAATTATTGTGGAAGAAATGGATTATGAACACCAAGATATTCACAGAGAACCCAATAATGAGCCAATAGATTTAGAAACCATTTATTAATTATTAAGAAAAAAAGGGCAATAAATCAGTCTTTCAAAATCATTGTTGTGTTTTACGTAAAGAAAATCATTCATTGGGCTTTGAATGGAATTAAAATCTTGTAAAATATTGACAATTTAATAAACCAATTAAATTTTAAACCTGAGCGAAATCATTTTAGAAACGACATTTTGGGCTTAATTTAAGGTTTTGCTTTATTCACCTAGATATGGATTTACCAACCTTAAACATCGTTAAGAATCCACATACACTTACCTGCAAAAATGTCGTACTTCAATTAAATAGCGATGTAGAATCCGGTTTGGATAAAATTCAAGTTGAAAAACGCATTGCTCAATTCGGAAAAAATGAAATTCCGCTAAAAAAATCCAAAACAAAATGGCGCATATTTGTTGAACAATTTTTTAATGCAATCATATACATTTTAACCGGTGCCGCAATATTGGCATTTCTTTTTAAAGACTGGGCAGAAGGAATTGCCATTCTCATTGTCATCCTTATTACCGTTTTCATAGGCTTTTTTATGGAATTGCAGGCTTTGTATTCACTGGAAACATTGCGTGAAATGGGACAAGCTGCAACCAATGTTTTGCGAGATGGCAAATTATTTCGCATAAAAGCTTCTTTTTTGGTTCCTGGCGACATCATTATTTTGGAAGCAGGAGATGTGGTTTCGGCCGATGCCCGATTGATCAGCACAGAAAGCTTAACAACAAAAGAAGCCACTTTAACCGGAGAAAGCGCCCAAGTTGAAAAAAAAATCGACAGTTTACCAATCGATACGCCCATTGTAGAGCAAAACAACATGGTATTTAAGGGAACTTTGGTTACCCGAGGATCGGCGAAAGCCATTGTTACTTCAACGGGAAGCGCAACTGAGTTGGGAAAAATTCAACAATTGGGTGTAGAAGTTGACGCGGAGATAACGCCACTTGAAAAAAAATTAAACGATTTAAGCAAATGGTTAATCTGGCTAACACTTTCAATAACGGTTTTGATTGTATTTGCGGGTTATGCCAGGGGTGCAAATTTAATATTAATGTTCGAAACCGGAATCGCACTGGCAGTTGCTTCAATTCCCGAAGGATTGCCTATTGTGGCGACCATTGCTTTGGCACAAGGAATGCTAAAATTGTCAAAAAAACAAGTTATCATTAAAAAATTAGAGGCCGTTCACACGCTAGGTGCCACAAACATTATTTGCACCGATAAAACAGGAACGCTTACCGAAGATCAAATGAAAGTGCATACGCTGGTTTTTGAAAATACTTCTTTTGAAAACGTAAATCTTAAAAATAGCAATGATTTAAACGACTTAAAAAATCTGATTGCTTTTGATAAAATGATCATGACTGCCATTCTTTGCAATGATGCCATTTATACTGCAACAAACAAACATGGTGATTCTATAGATTTGGCTTTGACTGAATTTGCTTCTGATGCCGGCTATGACCCAGTTTCTGTAAAAAAAAATAATCCGGAAAAAATGGTAATGGCTTTTGATGCAGATCATAAAATGATGGCAACGGCAAATCAACATCAAAAGAACTTTAATGTATATGCAAAAGGCGCTTTTGAAAGTATTAGTGAGTGCTGTGATACCATCCTTAAAAATGGCAAAAAAGAAAATTTTGAAAACAAAGCCCAATGGATTCAAAAAGTTGACAATTTAGCGTTGCAAGGATTGCGGGTTTTGGCTTTTGCCTACAAAGAATCAAAAAAAATTCCCGTTTATGAAACCCTGCTGCAACAACTTACTTTTATTGGTTTGGTGGGCTTTATAGATCCGGCGAGAAAAGATGTAAAAGCAACAATTGCCACTTATAAAAGTGCAGGAATTAGTGTAGTGATGATGACAGGCGACCATCCGGGAACCGCAAAAAAAATTGCGCAGGATATTGGTTTGTTGGAACTTGATGCGCACAATGGTAAAGTATTGGCTGGAAAACATATTCCTGACTTGCATAATTTGAGCGAGATTGCCAAAAACAAACTGCTAAATGCAGTTGTTTTTGCAAGGGTTACGCCTAAACAAAAATTGGATTTGATAACCCTTTTTCAGCAAAATAACAATATTGTGGGGATGATTGGAGACGGTGTAAATGATGTACCGGCACTAAAAAAAGCAGATATTGGTATTGCCATGGGAATTCGAGGAACTGAAGCCGCGCGAGAAACGGCCGATGTGATTCTTAAAGATGATAAATTTACTTCCATTGAATTGGCAATCAAACAAGGCCGGGCCATTTTTGAAAATATTCGTCAGTTTGTGGTATATCTTTTATCCAGCAATTTGGCCGAAATAATTTCGGTTGGTGTTGCCGCACTTTTGGCATTGCCGTCGCCCCTTTTACCACTGCAAATATTATTTCTGAATCTGATAACAGACATTTTTCCGGCACTCGCCTTGGGTTTAGGTAAAGGTGAAGTTGACATTATGAACAAACCGCCGAGAAAACCCGACGAGCCCATTATGACTTTAAAATATTGGAAAGCTACCATTATTTACGGATTGTGTATTACAGCCGGCGTTCTTGGCATTACTGCTTATTCCCATTTTGTATTAAATCTGACGCCAAATGAAATTAACAATTTGGCTTTCTTTACCCTGGTTTTTGCGCAATTGCTCAATGTGTTTAATATGCCAAAACGCCATTTGTCTTTCTTTAAAAATGAAGTCACTTTAAATCCTTGGATTTGGTATGCTATTGCATTGAGCCTCTTAATTACGGCAGCCGCATATTTTATTCCGCCAATCGCAAAAGCGCTTTACTTAATCCCATTAACTGCAGATAAGTTGTGTTTGGTGATTTTATTTGGATTTGCGTCTTTGGCATTGGCACAAATCATAAAACGCCTGTAATCGCCAATTATTTATAAGGGTTTGATATTATTGCCGTATGCTGAAACTTGTTTCGTTTTAATGATTCTTTTTCTGATATATTGTGGATGATTAGAAGATCGATTGCTTTCCATAACCAAACGTGCAATAAGATAACATATCGAAGATTCTGCACCCTGATTTAAGTTTACATTTTCTTTTTCCAAACCGTCATAGCAGCCTCCGGTAATAGGATTGTACATCGTTTGCTTTAAATGATTTCTTCCTAAGAACCAGCTGAAAGCAACTTTCATCATATTTTTATATTTTGTAATTCCAAATGTTTTGTAAAAAACATCCAAGGTTTGTATGGTACAAGCCACATCAATAGGCTGCTCTCCAAATTGTTGGGGTACTTTATTTTTTTGATACCATCCATTATTTGAAATCACTTTAAAATGTCCATTAATAAACATTTTATCCAGTAAAAAATCAAAAGAATTTAGGGCAACTTTCTTAAATGTAGGCTCTGCAGTTATCAAATAGGCATAAAGCATGGCTTCAGGCAAAATACTGTTGGCATAGGTAAGTCTGTCTTCAAACCAATCCCAATCTTCAGTGGCATTTAAATAATATTCTGCCAACAAATTTTTTCCAAGTTTTTTAATGATGGAAACTGCCTGGATGTCATTTGTAACGGAATGATACAAATACAATCCTTTAATAGCAAAAGCAATGGATCTTGGAGATTGGATGTTAGCGGCCCAAGGCAAGCATTTCACCAAACAATTAAAGGCACTTTCAACTGTTGCCTGCGGTAAAAATTGTTTTAATGAAATTACGGTTCCTAAGGCCCAAATAGCTCTTGCATTGGAATCCTCGATGTGCATATATGTATTCTTTAAATGTTCATTGCCGTTTTTATCGACATAATTTATGAACGTTCCTTTGGATTTTTGACAAAGTTTTATAAAATTCAGATAAATATTTATATAATTTAAATCTTCTTTTTCCCTAAAGAATTTATAATGTATACACATTGCAACTAATGCTCTTGCATTGTCATCTAAGGTATATCCTGAAGAAATATCCGGGATACTTATTTTACTGAATTGAATAATACCTAATGGCGTAGTCATTTTTTTAATATGATCCAATTTAATTGCAGGATAGTCATAGTCAATTTCCAAAAGCTGTTTCACCTTTTTACCATAAATATGTACATGTTTTATGGCGGTGTTTTCCCAAGAAGATTCCCTTGTTTTTTGAAAAGCCCTGAATGCCATCGATTCACGCAAATCGCTGTTTGAAAGCAATTTTTTAGTGGCTTTTGCAAGTTGTTCCGAGTTACCAATCTCATAAATCAACCCGATATCGGAAGTTAATACTTCTCGGGTATGCGGTATTGAAGTAGCAACAATTGGGCAAGCGCAGCTCATAGCGTAAGAAAAAGTGCCGCTTACGGCCTGATTTGGATCTTTTGAGGTAAACAAATAAATTTCGGTTGCCAATAAATAATCCAACAGCTCATAAAGTTCTAAATATCGGTCAATAAAAAGCACATGATTTTGTAAACCCAAATCATGTACCAAAGTTTCTAAATAATTGCGATAACTGTCGATATTATTCATGATATTATTTGGATGCGTTTTTCCAATGATCAGGTATAAAATATTTGGTGTGTGTTCAATAATTTCAGGCAGTGCTTTTAATGCCGTCTCAATGCTTTTTCCTTCGCCCAATAAGCCAAAAGTTGACAGTACTGTTCGGTTTTCAAAATTAAATTTCCCCTTTAAATCATCAGGATTTTCAAATTTTACCAAATGGGTGCCGTGCGGCATAAATTCAATTATTTCTTCTTTGATTTCATAATTTTCCATTAAAATTTTTTGAGACTGTTTGGTCATCACAAAAACAGAAACCGCTCGAGAAACCAAATGCTGCAAAAATAATTTTAATTCGGAGTCCGGATTTGGAATTACGCTATGAAAAGTAAAAGCAATCGGTTTATTTATTTCCGATAAAAATGCAGACAAATAATTTCCATGTTCTCCGCCAAACAAGCCAAATTCATGTTGAATATGAACCAACTTAACCGCATTGTCTTTGTTAATTTCCTGGGCCACTCTTATATAATCCTCTTTTACTTTTGGATTTAAAGTATATGAAATATTTTTAGCGCTTTTGGGTTTATCGGTTAAATCACAAATTTCACAAACCAAAGATTCGCCAAAAACATGGGTAATTGCATTGGTTAAATCTTCCGTAAAGGTTGCAATACCACATTGCGTTGGCGGAAAAGAAGAAACAAAGACTATTTTAGATTTCGGAGGCGGATTTTTCATGGCTTGCTATTCTTGAGTTCGTGTAAAAGTTCGTTAATATTAAGGGAAGCCACAGCAACCCTGCTGTCGGCCGTACCATAATAAATATAAAGTTCTTCCCCGAAAAGAGCTGTTCCGGTTGGGAAAACAATATTGGTTACATAACCTGCCTTTTCCCAAGGCTCTGTTGGTGAAAATAAAGGTTTTCTAAGTCTTCCCAATACCTTCTTCGGGTTTTTTAAATCCAATAAGGCTGCACTCGCATGATACATATATCCTTTAGGTGCGTATTGTGCGGAATGGTAAATAAGCAACCAGCCGTATTCTGTTTCAATGGGCGGACAACCAGGGCCAATATGGCTGTTTGCGTGGATGTATTTAGGAGATAAAATAATGTGCTTGTACAAATTTTTGATGTACTTTTTCCAAAATTCGGTAGTCAATTCAGATGTGTCTTTAAAATATACCAATTGTATGGATGGATGAAATCGGTGCAACAGGGCAAATTTTCCATTAAATTTTTTAGGAAAAAGTACCAGGTTTTTATTCCAAACATATATCTCACTCATAATGACATCTTTTAGCCGGTACATCATAAAAAGATTGTAAAATAAGAAGTGTTCTTTACTTATTTTTTCGGAGGTAGGCTCAATGAGGCGCGCAAATTCATCAAAAGTAAATTTGG
>JAWOHJ010000032.1:0-3867 GCA_046485225.1 Lutibacter sp.
ATACGATTTTGTCCAAAGGATTTGACGGAAATCATTTTATCACCGGATTGGCGTCCCATTTTAGGGATTTGCTGGTGAGTAAAGATAAAATTACTGTTGAATTGCTGGAAGTTGGAGACAACGCCAAAAAGAAATATTTAAGTCAGGCCGAAAAATGTGAGTTGAAATTTTTATTGCAGGGCATTGAACTGGCAAACGACTGTGATTTAAAATACAAAAGCAGTAAAAATCAGCGATTGCTGGTTGAACTTACCTTGATGCAACTGGCCTCTGTCACTTTCGACGGAGAAAAAAAAAATAGCAAACCTTATATAATTTCAGCCGTAGTTTTTAGGTCGAAAACCACAAAAAAAAGCAGTACAAAATTTATAAAAGAAGAAATTAAGTCTGTTGCAAAGCAAGAAATTCCGTTAATTACAGCGGCAACTAAAATTGTCACGCCAAACACAGAAGTTGTAAAACTTGAGTTGACGAATGCACCGAGAAGATCATCCGGCCTTTCCTTAAAAAGTTTAAAATCAAAAGCAGAAGTTGCAAAAATTGAAGTCGATTTTGAAGAAGTTGACGGATTGCCTGCGGATGATTTTTCTGAAAGCAAATTGTTGCTGCTTTGGGAAGCCTATATCAATTTATTAACGGAAGAAGGCAAAAAAAGTGTGGCATCAATTATGAATTCCAATGTGCCGAGACTGGCAAATGGAATGATTCATTTTCAGTTGCCGAATGCGATGATGAAAGACCAGCTTGATCGCGCTAAATTTCCATTGGTAAAATATTTACGTGAAAAACTGAACAATTTTAAATTGGATGTTGTTGTTGATGTTAATGAAGAAGAAACCAGGAAATATGCCTATACACCCGATGAAAAATACCAAAAATTGAGAGAAAAAAATAATGCGATTGAATTGTTGAAAAAGACTTTTGATTTGGATATTTAAATAAGAGTTAATATTAAATGCTTCAGTTTTTTTAACCGCAAGGCGCGCAAAGAAAAATCACAAAGAACGCTAAGAAATTTAATTAATCATTGTGTTAGGGGTTGCAGGGGAAAACCTTTTTGCGCTTTTTCTGCGAAAAAAGTTTGGAACGAAAGACCCGCCCGCTTTTTCGGCGGGAACACCCAAATAAAACCCATAAATTAACCATAAATTTAATGCCTTATGTTAGGTTTAAAACTTCCTACCGACCCGCGATGGGTGAACATTGCCGAAAAAAATATTGATGAAATATTGATAGACCACGCACATTGCGAGCTGAAAGCGGCTTCAACAGCGAACTCGTTGATTATGAGTTTTCCGGAATATTCGGACTTGGTGACGGAAATGGTTGGGTTGGTGAAAGAGGAAATGAGCCATTTTAAGATGGTGCACGAACGGCTATTGAAACGGGACGTGATTTTGGGGCACGACCGAAAAGACGTTTATGTGAATAATTTGCTGAAATTTTTCCCGAAAGGCGGCAGCAGAACCACGCAATTGGTGCACAGATTGTTGTATGCGGCGCTTATTGAAGCGAGAAGTTGTGAACGTTTCAGGTTGCTGTCGGAAAACATTAAGGACCAGGAACTGGCGAAATTTTACCGCGATTTAATGGCTTCGGAAGCAAATCATTATACCTTGTTTTTGGGTTTTGCCCGAAAATATGGCGACCGCGAAGAAGTGGATAAAAAATGGAACGATTTGCTGGATTTTGAAGCCGAACTGATGAAAAATTTGGGAACGCAGGAGACAATTCATGGGTAATTTTCAATTGAAAATTAATTTTGAATGTTAAATTATGGATGTTGAATTATTTTAAATCTCAACAAATAAACAATTACACGATATAAAAAATGTTCAGTAAAGAGGAAGCGGCGCAGTTGCGAAAAGAATTTTGGACAAGTTTTGGGAAGTCGTTTCCAAGAAAATGGTTGTTGTACAACACGCAAATCAAGGATTTCAGCTTTAAGTTTGTGGCCGATAAAAATAAGGCCTTGGTTTGTTTGGACATTGAATCGTTCGACAAAAATAAAAATCAGCTGCTTTTTGACCAGATTTTGGCTTTAAAATCAATTCTAATTGAAGATTTTTTACCAGAAATTACTTTTGACAGTAATTACACTTTGGAAAACGGAAAAGTCATTCACCGGATTTATGTGGAACATTTGGAAGCTTTCAACATTCATGACAAAAATACGTGGGGAAATGCTTACGGTTTTTTTAATGTTACGATGAATCAGTTTGAGTTGTTTTACGAGGATTATGAAGATTTTATCAAGCAGGCGGTTTATAGTTGAGAAAATAGAATGGAGAAAAGAGAATAGAGACGAAAGCCAACAAACCTATAAGTTTAAGGAGCATAAAAGATTAAACGCCTAAACGATTTGTCACCCTGAGCGTAGTCGAAGGGAAACAGTTAAACGCCTAAACGATTAAACATTTAATTAAACAATAATCCGTATTTTTGCATTCTATGAACAATTCCATTATAAACGACACCATTATTGCCCTGGCCACCTCATCGGGTGTTGGCGCCATTGCCGTTATTCGTTTATCGGGTGAGGAATCGATTGAAATTGTAAATAAGTTTTTCGTTTCTAAATTCGGAAAAAAGGGGTTGAACAAGTTGAAAACGCACACCATTCATTTGGGAAATATTGTGGACGGGAATAGGATAATTGATGAAGTTTTGGTTTCTGTTTTTAAGAATCCGCATTCCTATACCGGCGAAAATGTGGTGGAAATCAGTTGCCACGGCTCTGTTTATATTCAGCAGGAAATTATACAGTTGTTTATTAAAAATGGTGTTCGAAACGCCAACGCCGGCGAATTTACCCTGCGTGCTTTTTTGAACGGAAAAATGGATTTGACCCAGGCAGAAGCAGTGGCCGATTTAATCTCTTCCAATTCAGCAGCGTCACACCAAGTGGCTTTGCAACAAATGCGCGGCGGTTTTAGCAATGAAATTAAAAACCTGCGTCAGCAATTGCTGAATTTCGCCAGTTTGATTGAATTGGAACTCGATTTTTCTGAAGAAGATGTGGAATTTGCCGACAGGGCCGAATTTAACAGACTGGTTGAAAAAATAAGTTCGGTGTTAAAACGCCTGATAGATTCTTTTGCTTTGGGAAATGTATTGAAAAACGGAATTCCGGTAGCGATTGTAGGCGAACCAAATGTAGGGAAATCGACGTTGCTGAATGCCTTACTCAATGAAGAAAAAGCCATTGTAAGTCATATTGCAGGAACCACAAGAGACGCTATTGAAGACGAAATAGCCATTGACGGCGTTGCGTATCGTTTTGTGGATACCGCGGGAATTAGAACTACGGAAGATATCGTTGAAAGTTTGGGCATTCAAAAAACATTTGAAAAAATTGAACAGGCACAACTGGTTATTTACGTTTTCGACTTAGAAAAAATTAAAAACAACCAACTTACCCTTTCTGGAATTTTGGAAGAAATTAAAAAGATAAAAGACATTTATTCAAACAAACAATTGTTGATTCTTGCAAATAAAGTGGATGTTGCCGATGCAGAGTTGATCGTAAAAACAACCGAAGCTTTTCAGAACGCTTCACTGCTGTTTTTATCTGCAAAAGAGAAAATCGGAATTCACGAACTCACTTCCACCCTCACCCATTTGGCCAACAAAGGCGCTTTAAGCAACAATGAAACCATTGTGAGCAATTCTCGTCATTTTGAAGCCTTGAATAACGCTTTAAAAGCCATTAAAGAAGTGCAAAAAGGCATTGACAACAACATCAGCGCCGACTTGTTTGCCATCGATATTCGGCAAGCATTGTTTCATTTGGGAGAGATCACAGGCCAAGTCACCACCGAAGATTTGTTAGGCAATATTTTCGCGAACTTTTGCATTGGAAAGTAA
>JAWOHJ010000320.1:0-30788 GCA_046485225.1 Lutibacter sp.
GCCAACTTGTACGCCGATAAAGAAATTGACAAAAGATTGTTTACGGTTGAAAATGATGTGTACCTTATTTACGCAAAAAAGGGAAAATTATTGTTGGAAATTGTGCCTACAAATCTTAACGATAAGTCGTCGGGGATTAAAAGTATCCAAATATTTGACAATAGCTTCAAAACGTCGAAAGGCATTTCCCTGCAATCTACGTTCAAAGATATTAAGGAGCATTACAAGGTAAATAAGGTTGAAACCACCTTAACATCGGCCACGCTTTTTATTGATGAATTGAACGCCACCATTTCTATCGATAAAAAAGATTTGGGTATGAACAGTTTTAGTCGCGCAGAAGTGGCTTTAGATCAAATTCCCGATACCGCAAAAATCAAATATTTTACCATTTGGTTTAATTAAATTTTGTTGGGTTTTTTTGGCGTTACCGCCGAAAAGGCGGTCGGGCTTTCCGCTGCAAGTCCTCGCTGCGCCCAAAAGCGCAACTGCGGGCTTTCCGCTTCAATCCCTAACGCGAATCGATTTACGTCCCGATTTCTATCGGGATTACGATTTACGATTTTAGAATTTAAAATGCTTAAATTAACACCCAAAATTCAAAATTTACTTTGCGCTTTAAGGTTAAAATCAAACTCCCGATTCCCGTCTTCGGTCTTCCGACTTCCAACTTTATAAATATCAATCCAAATAATAGGCATTGTTCGGTTTTGCAACGGTGCAATTCCAATTCAATTCCGTTTTAATTTTTGTTTTAAAAGCCTGACTTTGGTGAGGCTCTCCGTGATTGATAAGGGTTAGCGCAGGCGGTTCCTTAAAATGTTTAAGCCAATCCAACAGTTCACTTTGATCCGCGTGTCCTGAAAATTCGTTGATCTTAAAAATTTCAGCCTTTACTTTGTGATATTCGCCGAAGAACTTAATTTCATCATCGCCTGAGAGCAAAGCCCTTCCGCGTGTGCCTTCTGCCTGAAATCCTACAATTAATACGCTATTTTTCTCATCTGAAATTAGTTTATCCAAATAATGCAATACCCTTCCGCCGGTAATCATGCCGCTTCCGGCCAAAACAATTTTGGGATCTTTATTGTTGACGATTATCTTGGAAGCATTAATTTCAGTAATCAAATGAACGGTTGACAACATACTTTTGATATCTGCATCCGATAATTTATGCCGATCTCTGTATTTAAAATAAACTTCCGTAGCATTTACGCCCATTGGACTGTCGAGAAAAATAGGAATATTTGGCAATTTATGATCTCTTTTCAACAGACTTAACAAATAAATAATTTCTTGCGCCCTTTCCACAGAAAATGTCGGGATTACTAAAATGCCGCCTTTGTTGTAAGTATGATTTATATATTTCAGCAACAAATCGTTAACTGAAAAATCCGTATGGTTTCTGTTTCCGTAGGTAGATTCAACCACAAGGTAATCGGCTTTTTCAATATATTCAAAAGGGTATAAAAGAATCGGTTTTTTTCTTCCGATATCACCCGAGAAAACAATGACTTTTCCGTCAACGTCCAAAACCACAAACGCACTTCCCAAAATATGGCCGCTGTTCACAAATTTGAATTTTATATGGTCGTCAATCACATTCCATGTATCCAAATCAAAAGTTTTGAAACGGGTGATGGTGAGTTTGGCATCGGCAATTTCATACAAAGGTTTTGCAGGATTGTGTTTGGTATAATGGTGCTCATTGGCTCTTCGGGCATCTTCCTCCTGTATTTTAGCGCTGTCCAGCAAAATGATTTCCGTTAAATCTTTGGTGGGTTTGGTGCAATAAATTTTGCCTGAATAGCCATTTTTAACCAAAATGGGAAGATAGCCTGTGTGGTCCAAATGCGCATGCGTAAGGATTACCAAATCCAATTCTTTAAAATCTGACGGCATATTTTCCCAGTTTTTTAAGCGCAATTCTTTCAATCCCTGAAACAAGCCGCAATCAATTAATATTTTTTTGTAATTAACTTCCAATAAAATTTTGGATCCGGTTACGGTTCCTGCGCCACCAAAAAATGTGAGTTTCATTATAGGTTGTTTTATCGTTATTGCATTAAAATTAGGCATCATTTTTTAATCGCAAAATGATATGCATCAGTTGGCTAAACGCTAGTCAAAATTAAACTTAAAGCAAAAAACTGTTATTTGGCTGTATTTTTTTGCCAGCCATTAAATAATTTTTGTATACTTGTAAAAGTTTAATTTTATTTAATGAGTGCCAAACCCAATAAATGTGAAATCAACGCGTTAGAAAATGGGAAATTGTGGACTATAATTTTCTCAAAATTTATATCTAAAAAAATAAGAGAAAGCCAAAAAGAATGAATAAACCCTATATAATATACATTTTGTTATTTGTGTCGCTGTTTTTTTTCGTTGTTACAACCAGCGCTGACAGAGATCCCAAATTAAATCGTTTAATCAATGCAGGCGATTTAAACAATTCCAATAATTTATCTTCAAATCACAGTTCGCAAAATGAACTGCAGAATTCAATTTTAATGGCAGCATACAAGGTTCCCATTGAAAATATCCGCAATTATACAAGTCATTTAAAGCAACAGTTAGGATTTAATGGCAGTATTTTGGTTGCCAAAAACGGAAAAATATTGTTTGAAGAACATTTAGGTTATAAAGATTTAAGGCAAAAAAATCCTATCGACAGCACAAGCATTTACCAACTAGCCTCTGTTTCTAAGCAATTTACCGCTGCGGCAATTTTGTTGTTGTATCAAGAAGGCAAACTGGATTTGGATGATTTTGCTTCAAAATATTTAACAGATTTCCCTTATAATAATATTAAAATTCGTCATTTGCTAAACCATACATCCGGACTTCCAAACTATATGTATGCGGCTGAAAAGAACTGGAAAAGTAAAACACCGCCAGACAATGCTGCGATGTTAAACCTTATGGCCAAATTAAAAATGCAGTCCTATTTTAAACCTGGCGAAAGATTTGATTACAGCAATACAGGTTATTTTGTGCTTGCTTCCATAGTTTCAAAAGTAAGCAACCAAAGTTTGAGCGATTTTCTCAACAATCGTTTTTTTAAGCCATTAAATTTAACCAATACCTATGTTCACAATCCAAATGAAATAAGCAAAAAAGAGGAATTAATTGGTTTTAGGCGATATGGAAAGTCGTACATCGCTATTCCGTTTACGGTTAATGATGGCGTTGTGGGAGATAAAGGCGTGTATTCCACGGCAAGTGATTTGTTTAAATGGAATCAATCTTTGACTGAGCGCACCATTTTAAATGACAGTATTTTATCAAAAGCATTTTTGCCCGGCAAAACCAACAGCGGCAAAATTGTGCCTTATGGTTTTGGCTTCAGATTGAAGCAGGAAGCCGACACTGAATTGGTGTATCATAATGGCGTATGGAATGGATTTAGCACCACATTAAGAAGATATAAGGCCGACGACATCACCATTATTATATTGAGTAACAACAGTTTTAGTGCAATTACACCTATTTCTGATAAGTTGCGTGAACTTAGTAAAGAATTTTCAAAATACGACCCATTTATGTCTTTTTTAGAAAGCACCAACATTTATGATATCGCTGAATTAAAAAATAATTTGGTTAATTTTACCGATATTCCTATCGCTGAATCTGTCGCCATCATTGAAAAAATAGCCAACATTTACAACAAACAGAATGCACAGTTTGTTTCACATAAATACCCAGAAGTTGCCAGTCCTAATCAGGTAAATCTGCAATATCAGACTTTGTTGAATTAAACTAACAGGTAGGTATATAAAAATTCGATAAATGATTTTGTTTAACGTTATTTATGTAAATAATAACGTTTAGCGGTTTGACAAAGAAAACAGCCAATTCTAGCCTGCACTGAATCAATCAGCTGACGCACAAAAAACATGATTTAAACACTGCTTATTTTTTTGCCAAACTCCTTGTTAACCGTTTTGTATTTAATTTTCAGGTTGTTAAATTAAGTATCATAATTTAACCCCACAGACGATTGAAAAAAACTACAAAACAGCTGATTTATTTCAATGTTCTTCAAGGGTAAAAACAAATGCTAATTACCTTTTTTGTTTGTTTGAGTAATTGCTAAAGCAAAACCAAAACCAAAAAGCAGCGTTATAAGTCCGGCAAAATAAGGTATAAACTCAATCATATTTATTGTTATTAATTAGTTTTAAATAAATTCCAAAAGCTAATATTGAAGGAACCCATAATCCAATAAAAGTTGCGTCTGCTTTTTCTCCGTAAAAATATAGTATTTCAGAAAATATTAACGATAGTAAAGCGGCAACAAACAGCAGTTTATCTGTGGCTGTAAATTTTTTAAACATATTTTATATTTTTGATTGGTTATAAAATTAATAATTTATTTAGAATTTCTATAGTCATTTAATTTTTTAACTATTTGCATTGTGTCATTTTAATTATTTTAAAATTCAATTGCCAAATTTGTAGACAAATGGTCTTTAAATACAAAAATCCCGAATTAACGGGATTTTAAATATAAAAAATAATTATTTTGGTAACACAACAGAATCAATAACGTGAATTACCCCATTTGAAGAATAAATATCAACAGCTGTAATTATAGATTTATTTCCGTTTTCGTCGACAATAATGACGTTTTTCCCGTCTAATTTTGCAACTAATTTTCCACCTTGTACTGTTGTAACTGTAGCCTCACCATTTCCGGCTTCTATTGCGGCTACTACGGATTTACTGTCTAAATTTCCGGCAACAACGTGATAAGTAAGAACAGCTTGCAGTTTTGACTTGTTTTCTGGTTGTAATAATGTTTCAACCGTACCTTTTGGTAAATTAGCAAACGCTTGATTTGTTGGAGCAAAAACGGTAAACGGACCTTCACTCGATAACGTTTCTACAAGATCGGCTGCTTTAATTGCAGCTACCAAAGTAGTATGGTCTTTTGAACCTATAGCATTTTCAACAACAGTTTTGGATTCTTGAGCAATGGCGTTTGTAGATAACATTGTTGCAATTACTGCAACTACTAACATTTTTAATGATTTCATAATTCTCTGTTTTAATTAAATTAGTTTTGTTTAAGTATTTCTTTAAATTGTTAAACAAAAGTAGTTCAAAATAGTATACGTACTTATATTTTAACATTTATTTAACAATTGACATCCAAAATAAAAAAGATTGCCAAATGGTAATAGACATAATTCCGAAATGCAGAACGTACAATTACAAATCCGCGCCATACTTTAATATTGACATCGAAGACTTTTATAAACTTTAATTACAAGTAAAAAGTCGGTGTAGGTTTACTAAATTATCTTTAAATTTGAATGAAATAAAATCTAATCCATGAAAAAATACACCATACAAAAATCACCGTTTGTTGTTCCCACCAGCGACGGCAAATTAATTGAAGAACATTTTGGGCATACCACCCAACAAGGGGATTTGAGTTTGGCGCACATGATAGCGCCACCGCATTGGAAAGAACCTTTTCAAACGCCTCAATTCGATGAATACACCTATATAATTAAAGGAAAAAAACAATTTATTATTGATGGGGAATTGGTTGTTTTGGAAGCTGGGCAATCCATTAAAATAAATAAGGGCGTGCGCGTTCAATATTCAAATCCTTTTGACGCGGAATGTGAATATTTAGCAATTTGTTTGCCGGCTTTTTCTATAGGTTTGGTAAATAGAGAAGAAGTTTGATTAAAAAACAAACCGCAAAACACACAAAATATTTTTGCGGGTTTTGCGGTTTAATATAAGATTTTTTTTGAGCTACTTTCTTTCGCAGGCCAATAAGGTGTTTTTCATTAGCATCGCAATGGTCATCGGGCCAACACCGCCAGGAACCGGTGTGATAAAAGCGGCTTTTTTGCTCACGCTTTCAAAATGTACGTCACCCGCCAAACGATAGCCGCTTTTTTTGGTTTCGTCATCAACCCTTGTAATTCCAACATCGATAATGGTTACGCCGTCTTTCACCATATCACCGGTTAAAAATTCGGGAATCCCGAGTGCGGCAACAATAATATCGGCTTGTAGCGTAAATTCTTTTAAATTTTTTGTACGGCTGTGCGCAATGGTGACGGTGGCATCACCGGCTTTGCGTTTTTGGCTCATTAAAATACTCATTGGGCGGCCCACAATGTGACTTCTTCCGATAACAACTACGTGTTTTCCTGAAGTTTCTACGCTATAACGTTCCAGCAATTCTAAAATTCCGAAAGGTGTTGCTGGTAAAAAACACGGCATATCCAAAGCCATTCTTCCCACATTTGTTGGATGAAATCCGTCAACATCTTTATCGGGATTTACGGCATTGAGCACTTTTTGTTCGTCGATATGTTTTGGCAACGGCAATTGAACGATAAATCCGTCGATATCATCGTTGGTGTTTAATTTTTCAATTTCGTGCAACAAGGTTGCTTCGGTGGTTTCTCTTGGAAGTTCAATTAAGGTTGAATTAAATCCTACTGCATGACAGGCTTTTACTTTGCTGCTTACATAAGTCATGCTGGCACCATCGGTTCCAACCAAGATTGCAGCCAAATGCGGTGTTTTTTTTCCTTGGGCTTTTAATTGTTTTACCGATTCGGCAATTTCAACTTTTAAGTCTTCCGATGTTTTTTTTCCGTCGAGCAGTGTCATATTAAATTAGTTTACAGTATACAGTTGCAATTTTTCCTTTTTCAAACTTTATCAACTTCGATACTTTTTATTATTAATTTCTTTATTGTTTTGGAGCTAAATCATAGCAGATTAATAGATTAACTGATAACAGATAACTGAAATCCTATTTTCCCATTCCTTTCATCATTTGCATCATTTGTTTACCGCCGCCGCCTTGCATCATTTTCATCATTTTGCTCATTTGGGTAAATTGTTTCAACAACTGATTTACTTCCTGGATGGTGGTTCCCGATCCTTTTGCAATGCGTTTTTTTCTGACCGCATCAATAATGATAGGTTCGCTTCTTTCTGCCGGCGTCATAGAATGAATAATGGATTCAATGCCTTTAAAAGCATCATCGTCAATATCAATATCCTTCATCATTTTTCCTGCACCGGGAATCATTCCCATCAAATCTTTCATATTTCCCATTTTTTTGATTTGCTGAATTTGTTTCAGGAAATCATCAAAACCGAACTGATTTTTTGCAATTTTCTTTTGAATTTTGCGGGCTTCTTCTTCATCATATTGTTCCTGTGCGCGTTCAACCAACGAAACAACGTCACCCATTCCCAAAATTCGTTCTGCCATACGGTTTGGATAGAAAACATCAATCGCTTCCATCTTTTCACCCGTACCCACAAATTTAATGGGTTTATTTACGACAGATTTAATGGATAAAGCGGCACCACCGCGCGTATCACCATCTAATTTGGTCAATACAACACCGTCAAAATTTAAGATATCGTTAAATGCTTTTGCAGTATTTACGGCATCCTGACCGGTCATGGAATCCACCACAAAAAGCGTTTCTTGTGGACTAACAGCTTTATGGATGTTCGAAATTTCGGCCATCATCGCTTCATCAACCGCCAAACGACCGGCAGTATCTATAATCACCACATTTTTGCCGGTGGCTTTTGCATGTTTAATGGCATTTTTAGAAATTTCTACCGGATTCTGATTTCCTTCTTCCGCATAAACTTCAACACCAATTTGCTCTCCAACAACCTTTAACTGGTTGATAGCCGCAGGACGATAAACGTCGCAACCCACCAACAAAACCTGTTTGTTCTTTTTGGTTTTTAAATAATTTGCCAGTTTTCCGGAAAAAGTTGTTTTACCCGATCCCTGCAAACCTGACATTAAAATTACTGTTGGCGCACCTGAAAGGTTGATACCGACGGTTTCACCGCCCATTAATTCGGTTAATTCGTCTTTTACGATTTTCACCATCAATTGGCCCGGATTTAACGTTGTTAAAACGTTTTGCCCCAAGGCTTTTACTTTTACAGTGTCGGTAAAGTTTTTGGCTATTTTAAAGTTAACGTCGGCATCCAAAAGTGCTCTTCGAACTTCTTTCAGCGTTTCCGCAACATTTATTTCTGTAATTTTTCCGTGTCCTTTCAGGGTGTGAAAGGCCTTATCTAATTTATCGCTTAAATTATTGAACATAGTCGTTTACCTCGTTTTTTAGAATTGACAAAGATACTAAAATGAACTTAAATACTTCAAATCATTTTCAGCAAAAAATGCTATAAAAGAGTCATTATTTATCAATGATAAATCAGTTGGCGCCTGAAGTTTGATTCCCTAATTTAAAATTATTTATTGTTAATTGAAACCGCGTTAGGGACAGCAGCGTAAATTTTTTTTGATTTGCCTTTTGGGCGAAGCAAAAAAGATTACAGCGAATTGCCCGACCGCCTTTTTGGCGGGAACGCCCAAAATATTTTCAACAGAAGTTGGCTGTTATTTGTAGTTTTATTTATTTGGCAAAAGTTTGAAGGCAGATTTGCTGACTACTACGGAAACGTTAACGTAATAATAATTACACAGCACTTTGTAAAATTGGCCGAAATTTGCACAAAAATTTAATAAAAGCACATTGATGGACAGAATCATAATTATAGGCGGATTGTCTGCAGGCCCTTCGGCAGCAGCAAAAGCGCGCAGAGAAAATGAAAATGCGGAAATAATACTATTTGAAAAAGGAGAAAATATAAGTTATGCAACCTGCGGAATGCCTTATGCATTTTCGGGAATTATAGAAAACCGAAGCGATTTAATCGTGGTTAAACCCGATTTGATGCGGACTCGGTTTAATATTGATGTGAAAATGAACGAGGAAATTGTTTCCATTGACACTGACAAAAAAATAGTTCATTCAGATAAAGGTGTATACAGTTACGACAAGCTTGTTTTTGCCACTGGTGCAAAATCGATTGTGCCGCCGATAAAAAACATAAATAAAGCCACAAACTGGTCAACTTGCCGTTCTATGGCCGATTTTGATAAAATTACCAAAGAAGGTTTAACTTCCAAATCAAAACACATCACCATTATTGGGGCCGGATTGATTGGCGTTGAAGTGGCCGAAAACTTAAGGGAAGCGGGAAAAGAAGTCACTCTGATTGAAGGCGCTGACCAAATTTTGGCCATGTGGAATTCTAAATTTGCCACTTTTGCGGAAACGGTTTTGAAAAATAACGGTATAAAAGTGATTACTTCCGCGATTGTTTCTGAATTTGAACTGGATGAAAAAGGAAAAATCGCAGGAATTGTAATTGCAGGTCACAAAGTTGTAAAAACAGATTTCGTGATTTTAAGTGTGGGCATTATGCCCAATACCGATTTGCTGGTTAAATTAGGGGCAGACCATATTAAAAATGGCGCATTGAAAGTGAATGAAAGCATGGAAACTTCCATAAAAGACGTGTATGCGGCCGGCGATAATGTTTCCATTAAAAACTTACAAACCAATGATTTTGATTATTTTCCGTTGGGAACGCATTCAAATAAAGGCGGAAGGGCAGCGGGCGCCAATGCTGCAGGAAAAAATATTGTTTTTAAAGGCGCTTATAAAACCGCCATTGTAAAAGTGTTTGATTATACTTTGGCGAGAACCGGACTCAATCCTAAGGCTTTGACAGAACTCGCAATCCCTTTTGAAACCGTGCTGACCATTGCCGGATCAACACCAAGTTATTATCCCGGACAAAAAGATTTGATTACGGAAATTTATTACAATCCTATCAATGAGGAGATTTTAGGTGCCGAATTTTTTGGTGAAGTGGGCGTGGACAAACGTGTGGATGTTTTGAGCACTGCAATTTATGCAAAGCTAAAAATCAGCGATTTGTCGCAATTGGATTTGGCGTATGCACCGCCATTTTCACCGGCAAAAGATCCTGTGGTGGTGACAGGTTTCGTGGCCGAAAATATGCTTGCCGATAAAGCAATTCAAATGTCGGTGGAAGAATTGGAAGTTTATCTTGAAAAAACCAATCCGAATGAATTTTTGCTGCTTGATGTAAGATCCCAAAAGGAATATGAAGAAGGCACCATACAAAATGCAGTTAATATTCCCTTGGATGAAATTAGAAATCACATCAATTTTATAAAAAATCAAAACAAACCAATTATTCTTTTTTGCAGAAGAGGATTGAGGGGTTATTTGGCTGAATTGATTTTGAAACACCATCACATAAAAAATATGGTGAATGTGGCCGGTGGCATCACTGTGTGGCAAATGTATGGCGGACTTGTTTCAACACCCAAGGAAGTTGAAGTTTAAATAGGCTTGTATAAAACTAAAAAAACCATTTGTTGTAAAACAGCAAATGGTTTTTTTATACTATTCTATTTTAAAAAATTCTCAAAGTAAAAATTCTAAAATTTCAACTTCTGGCAATGATCTTCTATCTTTTAGTTTTTTTGCCAGCGCGCCATCTATCACATTCACTAAAAATGTTCGATGCACATTTTCTTAACGTTCTGTCACCCCTTCGGGGGCTAGGGGGCCACAAACTTAATGGAAGTCGTATTGACGCAATATCTTTTTCCGGTAGTATCTTTTGGCCCGTCATCAAAAATATGTCCCAAATGTCCGCCGCAAGAAGCACAAACAATCTCAGTGCGGATCATTCCGTGACTTCTGTCCGAAACATAGTTTACGGTTCCTTCTATGGCATCGTCAAAAGAGGGCCAGCCGCAATGCGATTCAAATTTACTGCCCGATTTAAAAAGCTGTAAATCGCAAGCTGCACAATGGTAGGTTCCTTTTTCAAAATGGGCGGTATATCCGCCTTCACTTGGCCGGTCTGTGCCTTTTTCCCTTAAAATATGATACGCTTCAGGAGACAATGTTTTTTTCCATTCTGCCTCAGTTTTAATCACTTTTTTAACCATAACTTTTTTATTTTTTTCTTGAGAATAACCATTGCATCCAAATAGTGTTATCAATATGAATGCGAAAGATAAATTTTTCATATGACTAATTTCTGTTAATAAATTCAATAATTCGATTGATTACTTTGGCGTCTTTCAAAATGCGGCTATGTCCCAAGCCATTCGTAATTAAAATTTCACCTTTTTCCAAGTTTTGACGAATGTGGTGCGCACAACTTACAGGCACGTCGACGTCTTCTGTGTCATGAATTACCAAAACAGGTATTTTCACTGATTTTGCTGCAATATAAGCAGAATAATTGTCAATATCTTCTCCAAACTTTTTATAGAACTGATTTTTAATTTTGGCCACCAAGGTTGGTTTTAGTTCAAGTTTGGCCACAAATTCCTTTATAATATCCGTAATCACATCTCCAGCACCAATCACAATCGCTTTTTTTATGTTTAATCCTTGCTTTACGCCGTTTAAAACTGCCATTCCGCCTAAAGAATGTCCGATGGCAATTTCAAAAGGACCAAATTCTTTTTCTAAAAACATGGCAGTTTGAACAAATTCATTCATCATCGTTGTTTTTCCTGTTGATTTTCCATGAGCCGGAGCGTCAAAACTAATCGTCATAAAACCATTTTCAAGCAACTTGTCGGCAATCTTAAAAAGTTGCGTTCCCCGGCCCGACCAGCCATGAATGAGTAAAACTTTTCTTTTTGAATAGCCATAGGAGTAAACCATCACTTCTTTATTCAGTTCAGGAATCAAAACCATTTTTTTCTGGGCGCTTTCGGCCATCATATTTTCGCGTGCAGGTGTTTTGAAACGGATAGGTGTTCTAAAAAGTTTTATCGTAAATAAAGTTGCCAATGGCGGCGCAATAAATTGCAGTATTTTTCCTGTTGCAATGATTGATGTCGGAATTTTTGGAACGGAAATTGAAGGTATTGTGATATTATTGGCACCAGTATCCATATAAATGGTTTAATTTTGCTGGTAAAGATAGAATTTGTAATTTTATATATGAAGGATGTTTAAACTAAAAAACTTATTAAAATGAAAAAAATTATTTCGCTTGCTTTGCTTATGTTATTTATAATAAGCTGCAGCACCGTGCCAATTACTGGACGACAACGTCTTAATATAGTAAGTGATGCCGAAATATTGCCGGCCAGTTTTGCGCAATATGAAGGCTTTTTGAAAGAAAATAAACTTTCCAATGATGCAAAAATGACTAATGAAGTGCAAACTGTTGGAAAAAATATTTCTCAAGCCGTTGATAAATTTATGCGTGCAAACGGAATGGTTTCTGAAGCCAATGCCTATCGCTGGGAATTTAATTTAATTGAAGACAAAGCGGTGAATGCTTGGTGTATGCCAGGAGGAAAAGTGGTCTTTTACACTGGTATTTTACCCGTTACCCAAAATAGGGATGGTATAGCTGCCGTTATGGGCCATGAAATTGCACATGCATTTGCAAAACACGGACAAGAGCGTATGACCAGTGCTTACGGTCAGCAATTGGGAGGCGTTGCTGTTGCACTTGGTACCAACAACAAAGATCCTAAAACACAAAACTTATGGAATACGATTTATGGTATAGGATCGCAGGTTGGAATGTTGTCTTACAGCAGAACTCACGAAACAGAAGCCGATAAATTGGGATTGGTGTTTATGACAATGGCAGGATACAATCCACAAGAAGCCATCAATGTATGGATTCGTATGGGACAAATGTCGACAGGTGGAGCTCCGCCAGAATTTTTAAGCACGCATCCTTCTAATGAGACAAGAATAAAAAATTTAAAAGCTTATTTGCCTACGGCAATTGCCCAAGCAAAAAAATACAATGCCCAATAGATAAATTTAATATAGATTAAAAAATATTTATAGTATATTGTCAACCGTTCTGAATTTTCAGAACGGTTTTTTTATTCATACTGTTATGTTAAGAAAAGGAGACAAGAAACTCATCAATGCCTGGGCGTTTTACGATTGGGCAAATTCCGCTTATTCCCTGGTCATTGCGACTGCGGTTTTCCCCATATATTACAGCAGTTTAACGGAGTCGTTTTCATCGGTTGAAGGTAAAATAAATTTCTTGGGAACTTTATGGGATCCGACAACTTTATATGATTATACGCTCGCACTTTCCTTTTTATTGGTCGCATTTATGTCGCCAATACTCTCTGGAATTGCAGATTATACCGGAAATAAATTAAAATTTTTAAAGGCTTTTTGTTACTTAGGATCTTTTTCTGTGATGAGCTTGTTCTTTTTTGAAGGAGAAGAAACCCTTTGGATTGGTTTGGTTTTTACTGTTTTCGCCAGCATCGGTTTTTGGGGAAGCATCGTTTTTTACAACGCCTATTTACCGGAAATTGCCCATCCGGAGCAGCAGGATAAAGTAAGTGCCAGAGGGTTTATTTTTGGTTATTCAGGTTCTGTACTTTTGTTGTTGTTTAGTTTGGTGATGGTAAATAAACCGGAATTGTTTGGATTGCCAAATGCGGCAGCCGCTTCACGTTTCACTTTTTTGTTGGTTGGAATTTGGTGGCTGGGATTCGCGCAGATCACCTATAGTTATTTGCCCAATAACGTCTATCAAAAAAAACCTGAGAAGGATTTTATTTGGAAAGGTTTAAAAGAGCTAAAAGTGGTTTATCATGAAATGAAGCAACATCCCGAATTAAGATTCTTTTTAATGTCTTTTTTTATGTTCAGTGTAGGTGTGCAAACCATTATTTTAATGGCAGGTATTTTTGGCAGTAAAGAATTAGGCTTGCCAACATTGGATTTAATTGCGGTTATTTTGGTGGTGCAAATTGTAGCCATATTTGGTGCGTTCTTATTCTCGAGAATCTCACAAAAAATTGGGAATATTGCCACTTTAAAAATAACTATTGCTATTTGGGCGCTGGTTTGTGGAATTGCATTTTTATTGGATAAATCACAGCCAAATGTTTCCTATTATTTTTACGGTTTGGGTGCGCTTATTGGCATGGTGATGGGTGCCATTCAGTCTTTATCGCGTTCAACCTATTCTAAAATGTTGCCTGAAACAAAAGACCACGCAACCTATTTCAGTTTTTATGATGTTACCGAAAAGCTTGCCATTGTTTTTGGCATGATTGTTTTTGGTTTGTTAATTTCCTTAACGGGTTCTATGCAAATGAGTGTATTGTTTTTGGCCGTTTTCTTTATAATATCCTTTGTTTTGCTGAACTTTGTGGGAAAAACAAAATATGTCCAATAAATTTGATTTTATTGTTGTTGGTGCAGGAATCGTTGGACTTGCGACAGCCTATAAATTACAATTAAAATTCCCCAATAAATCCATACTTATATTAGAAAAAGAGCCAGAAATTGGGTTGCACCAAACGGGCCGAAATTCTGGAGTCATGCATTCCGGAATTTACTATAAACCAGGTTCTTATAAAGCAAAAAATTGTAAAATAGGCAGTGCTCAACTCATAAAATTTGCTATAGACAATAACATCAAACACGATGTTTGCGGAAAGGTAATTGTGGCGACTTCAAAACAGGAATTGCCTGTTTTAGAGGATATTTACAACAGGGGAATTCAAAATGAAACACCGGGAATCTGTTATTTAACTGCTGAAGAAATTAAACAAAAAGAACCTTTTATTGAAGGAATTAAGGGAATTTGGGTGCCAACTGCCGGAATCATAGATTATGTAGCGGTTTGTAAAGCTTTTGTTGATCAAATTACAACCATCAACGCTGAAAGCAAATTACTAAAATCCTGCGAAGTATTAGACGTTTTTGCTGACACTGATTTCACCACCTTAAAAACTAATCAGGGAAACTTTGTTGCCGAAAAGGTTATTTTCTGTACCGGATTGCAGTCCGACAGAATCGCCGCAAAGGATGAACTAAAACTCGATTTGCATATTGTTGGTTTTAGGGGCGATTATTTTGAATTGAAGCCCGAAGCAGCACATAAAATCAACAATTTGGTGTATCCTGTTCCCGATCCCAAATTTCCGTTTTTGGGCGTGCATTTTACACGAATGATTCAAGGCGGAATCGAATGTGGCCCAAATGCTGTTTTTACTTTCAAAAGAGAAGGTTATCAACGAACAAGTTTTAGTTATAGAGATACTTTTGAAGCGCTGACTTTTAAAGGGACCTGGAAATTATTCGGAAGACATTGGCGCAAAGGAATCGATGAATACAAACGCGCCTTTTCAAAACGCTTATTTGTCCGCGCCTTACAAAAAATGATGCCATCAATTACGGTAAATGATGTGCAACCTGCACGGGCAGGCGTCAGGGCACAGGCAATTGATTTTGACGGCAATATGATCGACGATTTTAAAATCATGAAACACAACGGTAATATTCACGTCTTAAATGCACCTTCACCGGCAGCAACTTCCTGTTTGGCCATTGCCGATGAAATTGTTAGGGTGGTTTTGGACTAAACAAAAATATTACAAAAGAAAAGTCTCTATTCTCTATTCTCTATTCTTTTTTCTATTTTCTCAACTAATTTATAACAATTATAAATAGTTAATTACCTGTTCATAATTGAATTTCAGGAACGCTTCGGTGCACTCATTTTTGTGGTATTTTTAAAATTAATTTTAGAATTTTAACAACCATGAAAAAAATCATCACCATCATCACTTTTTTTATCGCAATTACTGTGAGTGCGCAAAACTTTCAATTGCACAGAGATTTTGAAAGAGGCCATTTTACCACAACTTTTGAGCTTTTTAAGGTTGATAAATATGGAAATACATTTACATTTATCGATTTCGATTACAATGCGAGTTCTGGCATAAGCGGAGGTTACTATGAAATTGCACGTGTGTTGAAGACAGAAAAAATGCCTGTCGGATTGCACGTGGAATACAATGGCGGATTGGGAACTTTTAATACACCTGAAGGAATGGGCGGTTTTACCATCAATGATGCGTGGATTTTTGGCGCCAATTATTCAAAAGGAAATGCAAAAATGGGATTTTCGACCTACGCAGGTTATAAATCATTTAAAAATTCCGGTGAAGCCAACTACCAAATTACCGGAACCTGGTACATCAATTTGATTGAAAACAAACTAACTTTTTCCGGTTTTGCCGATTTATGGTCAGAAAACGGACTGTCGGATAAAACAGTATTTTTGTCCGAACCGCAATTGTGGTTTCATCTAAATAAAAGTTTTTCAGTAGGAGGTGAGGTTGAGCTGTCAAACAATTTCGCCTATGAATATGAATTTAAAGTAAGGCCAACACTGGCCATAAAATGGAATATTTAAAAGTTCAGTTGAGTTTAAAAATTGGGTCAATCAAATTTTACAAACTTATTAATAGAAAATAAACACCAAATTATGTTAGACAAGTTTTTTAAAATAACAGAAAATAAATCGACGTTAAAAACGGAGATTATTGCGGGAATTACCACTTTTATGACCATGGTTTACATTTTAGCCGTAAATCCGAGTATTTTAAGTGCCGCAGGAATGGATAAAGACGCGGTGTTTACCGCAACTGCATTGTCGGCCATTGTTGCAACTTTGGTGATGGCATTGGTCGCTAAATTGCCATTTGCACTGGCGCCGGGAATGGGTTTGAACGCGTTTTTTGCTTTTACGGTGGTGTTGGGAATGGGTTATTCTTGGGAATTTGCGTTAACCGCCGTTTTTTTGGAAGGAATCATTTTTATTCTTTTAACGGCTTTCAATATTCGGGAATTAATCGTTAACTCTATTCCGTTAAACCTAAAACACGCAGTTTCTGTGGGTATTGGATTGTTCATCGCTTTTATCGGATTGAAAGGAACCGGATTAATTGTTGACAATCCGGCAACTTTGGTTGGTTTGGGAGATATGAGAAATCCTGCTGTTTTGGTTGGTTTGGCCGGTGTTATTATTATCGGTGTTTTACTTGCAAAAAAAGTAAAAGGCGCTATTTTAGTTGGAATTTTAGCTTCCACAATTATAGGAATTTTTGTGGGAATCACGGTAATTCCTGATAACTTTAGCTTGGTTAGTTTGCCGCCATCCATCGAACCCATTTTTTTTAAGTTCGATTTTTCTCAAATATTTACGTTAGATATGCTTATCGTTTTATTTACTTTTTTGTTTGTGGATATGTTTGATACCGTGGGAACCTTGGTTGGTGTATCTTCAAAAGCAGATATGTTGGATAAGGACGGAAATGTTCCAAGAGTAAAACAAGCGTTGTTTGCAGATGCCATTGGAACTACCGTTGGTGCGATGCTTGGAACTTCAACCGTAACTACTTATGTGGAAAGTGCTGCTGGCGTTGCTGAAGGCGGAAAAACAGGAATGACCGCATTAACGGTTGCAGGAATGTTCGCCTTGGCTTTATTTTTTGCGCCAATTTTTATGATCATTCCGGCGGCAGCAACCGCTCCGGCATTAATTATTGTAGGATTGTTTATGATATCGCCCATTATGAAAATTGATTTGGACGATTTTACGGAAGCAATTCCGGCTTTTTTTACCATCATTATGATGCCGTTAACTTACAGCATCGCTGAAGGAATTGTGTTTGGAATGCTTTCATATGTGATTTTAAAACTGCTTACAGGCAGGTATAAAGAAATAAAACCGATTATGTACATCATTGCAATACTTTTCCTGATTAAATTTTATGTCGGATAAAATAGCATGCTAACAATAAAAAAGCCTTTCTGAATCATTAGAAAGGCTTTTTTTAATTTATGCAAAAAACTAGTCCAATTTGTCTGGAATTTCTTCAGATTTACCAAGCGTTTTTGGCAAAATCAAGTTTAAAACAACCCCAATAACCGATGCCAGTCCTATTCCTGCCAAAGAAAAATTTCCATAACTCATTTGTGCGCCACCAATGCCAATAGTGAGAATAACCGAAACAATCACCTGATTTCTGGTGACGGAAAAATCAGTTTTTGAATCGATTAAGGTTTTTATCCCAATACTTGCAATCATTCCAAAAAGCAGCAACATAATGCCACCCAAAACTGATGGCGGAATTGTTTTTAAAATGGCACTTATTTTTCCCACCAATGAAAACACAATTGCCGTAACAGCTGCAATTCTTAATACTCTGGGATCGGTAATTTTGGTTAAAGCCACGGCGCCGGTAACTTCAGAATACGTCGTGTTCGGCGGTCCGCCCAAAAATCCGGCAAAAGCAGTGGCAATACCGTCGCCCAATAAGGTGCGGTGCAATCCGGGATCTTTCACAAATTCTTTATCGGCAACACCGCTAATGGCATAAACATCGCCAATATGTTCAATAATCGGTGCAATGGCAACCGGAATCATATATAAAATGGCCGCCCAGTTAAATTCAGGCGCCGTAAATTTTGGAAGCGCAAACCAGGCCGCATCGCTTACCGAAGAAAAATCCACCAATCCTGCAAAAATTGAGATGATATATCCAACAACAATTCCAATAAAAATAGGAATTAACTTGATCATTCCTTTGGTATAAATCACAATAACAATGGCTGTGATTAAAACGGCAAAAGCAATGGGCCAATTTGATTTTGCCATCCCAACACCCACAGATGCCAGCGACAATCCAATCACCATAATAACCGGTCCAATTACCACTGAAGGAAATATTTTTTCAATCACTTTTAAACCCCATAATTTTACAACAATAGATACAATACCATACACCAAACCAACTGCAATAAGGCCTCCCAAAGTTCCGGGATAGCCGTACAATTCAGTTGCGGCCACAATAGGCGCGATAAAGGCAAAACTGCTCCCCAAAAAAATCGGGACTTTTCCTTTGGTAATCACATGAAAAATAAGCGTTCCAACGCCCGCGGTAAACAACGCAACAGAAGGGTCAATGCCAATTAACAAAGGAACCAGTACCGTTGCCCCAAATGCAACAAATAAAAATTGAATACCAACCAGAATGCGCTTTGGCGTGTTCGAAATGATGGCTAAGTTCTGACTTTTGGAAGATTTAGTGGTCATGTTTAAAAATTTTGGTCGCGCTAATTTAAGTATAAAAATAAAACAACCTGAAATTAAAACTTTAGAATCATTTTAAATTAATGGATTTTTCAAAACAAGGTTTTTGACCATATTTTCGGCCTGCCGGCTTTTTCAGCGGGCGTTCCCCTGCGGGTCGGGCCTTTTGTTCCAAACTTTTTTCGCTAAAAAAAGCTCAAAAAGGTTTTCACTTCAGTCCCTAACGCGAATTGATTTGCGAATTACGATTTTTGATATAGCACTTTTCCGCCGGCGCGAGCACCACGCTCGTGTTTCTATACTAAATATTTTGATGTTTCAAGAGCTTCAAGCTCAAACTAGCGAAAGAAATTTTTCAATAAAATAAGTGAAGGCATTGTTCAAATTTGTTTTTGCCTTCTTTGACAATCCTATTTCAATATTCCATTGATATCCTTGAATTTTCATCAAATATGCCTTTGGTTTTTTGGCATAGAGTGTTTCGCATAAATTCAAAATCTGGTTTGGAGGAACAGAATGGGTAGAAAATGAAACTTCTTCCGCAGGATAAATACGCTCAAAATCAAATCCGTTTTCCAATTCAGATTTACAGGCATCAACAAAAATAACAGCATCAAATTCCGAAATCAATTCCGCATCTTCTACCATCAATTGGTATTTATAGACCAAATTATCGACAGTAAATCCATTATTTTCAAGAAGTTCCAAAAATTTCCAGCCAAGACCGTCGTCTTGTCGTGTGTTATTTCCAATACCAATAATCAATGTGTTATTTAATTTTTTCATCAATTAAATTTCCGTAGCAATCTTCCAATTGCACAATTAATGGCATTTCGCCCAAAGCGTGGGTTGCACAGCTCAAACAAGGATCGTAAGCCCTAATCGCTATTTCAATCTGGTTCAGCATAGGTTCCGTGATTTCCGGTTTGTTATTGAGTACATTTTTAGCAACTTCTCTTACGCTGCGGTTCATGGCTTCGTTATTGTGGGTTGTAGAAACGATTAAATTGCATTTGGTAATCAAGCCTTTTTCATCGGTATGGTATTCGTGTATCAATGTTCCTCTTGGTGCTTCAATAATGCCAATACCTTTTTGTCTTGTCGTTCCTTTTCGTACCAAATCATTGCTCATCAACGTCTCGTCCAACAAAAATTCTTTCATCGCTTCAGCACTGTACAACAATTCGATTAAACGTGCCCAGTGAGTATGCATGGTCATATTGTTGGGCTTGTTATTTGTATATTCCTTAAATATTTGTCGTTCTTTCTCAGCAAGTGGAGTTCCCATATAAGCACAGGTATTCAATCGCGCCAATGGTCCTACACGGTTCCATCCATTTTCCCTTCCGTATTTTGTCATATAAGGAAATTTCAAATAGGACCAGGGTTCAACAGCTTCTTTAAAGTGATCTCGATAATCCACATCTGCAATATTTAATAACTCATTTCCCTCAGAATCTACAGATCTTAACTTGCCGTCATACAATTCAAAAGCGCCTGTTCCTTTGCGCACCAAACTTAAATGGTTGGACGGGTAGGCAGCAAAATTGTCAAGCCATACTGCGTTTTCAAGGTAAAAAGTTTTAATAAAATCAATCATTTCTTTGGACCAGGCAATCATGGTGTGAACGTTTGGAATCAGCATTCCATCCAAGAAATACGCTCGTTCTTCCGCTTTAAATGTTTTATGCACGCCTCCGGGTACCGCTAAAATTCCGTGAATTTTTTTCCCTGCCAATGCTTTAATGATTTCTTGACCAAATTTGCGCATCAAAATACCTTTTTTTGCGAGTTCCCTATTTTCGGCAGCGACAGCAACTACATTTCTTTTTTCGGCAGGAGCACCGGTTCCGAATAAAAGATCGGGTGAGGCCAAGTAAAAAAAATGTAACGCGTGAGACTGAAAAACTTGTCCGAAATGCAACAATTTTCTCAATTTTGTGGCTGTTGGTGATAAATCTTCGGGATCAACTCCAACCAATTGATCAATGGCTTTTGCCGCAGCCAAATGGTGGCTTACCGGACAAATACCGCAAAGGCGCTGAACCAAAACCGGCGCTTCCCAATATGGATGTCCCTGAATAAATTTTTCAAATCCCCTAAATTCCACAATGTGTAAAAAAGCATCACTTACAACACCGTTTTCGTCAAGTTTTATGGTCACTTTTCCGTGGCCTTCAACACGTGTAACAGGATCTATAATTATTTTTGTTGTTCCCATTTGAAGCTATTTTTGGTTTAGTCATATTTATATTTGGGATGCGCAATGGAATATTCTTCCTGAAATAAGATATTTTTTACTACGCTCCAAATATAATTTGCATCTGGAGGGCATCCAGGAATATGATAGTCTATTTTTACGATTTCGTGGTTTGAATATACGTTGTTTAAAATTTTCGGAATTTCTTCATGATTTGGAATAATCATTTCGTTTTCTTCGCTCGTCATGGAATCCATATAAGATTCTCTTAAACATTCTTCCAAAGAAAAAGTGTTTCTCATCGCTGGTAAACCTCCCCAAATGGCACATTCTCCAACGGAAACCAAAATATCGCAATTTTTTCTGAATTCTCGCAGCACTTCAATATTGTGGGTGTTGGAGCAGCCGCCTTCAATGAGTCCAATATCACAGTGTTTGGTAAAATGTTTTATGTCGGTGATTGGGCTTTTGTTAAATTCAACTACTTCAAATAAATCTAAAATACCTAAATCGATGTCTAGCATTGACATATGGCAACCAAAACAACCGGCAAGCGAAGTGGTTGCAACAATTTTCTTTTTGGTTTTGATTCGTTGTTTTTTAATGGGATTTAAAGTTATTATTTTTTCTTCTGGAATATAATCAAATTGCCGATCTCCAAATGGCTTGATGAACGATTTTCCTTTGACTAAAATTGAACCGGTCGGACAAATTTGCATAGCGCGTTCTGCCTGTATTTCGGATAATTTGGCTTCTTGTTCATAATCAATGGACACCAAGGTTTTGTTTCCTTTGTTTATGGAATTGAAAACTTTATAACCATCAAATGTTTCTACTTCTTCAATGCAGCGCTTACATTTAATACATCTATTTTGATTTACCACGATGCGTTCGGGGCGCGCATCCGTTATTCTGTCTATAAATAAATGAGGGAAGCGGGTGAATTTGATACCGGTTTCGTATCCTAAATTTTGCATTTGGCAATCTCCGCTTTTTTCGCAGGAAGGGCAGAAGTGGTTTCCCTCAACAAACATCATTTCTATAATGGCTTTTCGGGTATCCAATAATTCTGGGGTATTCACTTCTATATCCATATCATCAGCTACACGAACGGTGCAGCCGGCTATATCTCTACCGTTTAATTTTACGGTGCAAACCCTGCAGGTTCCCAGCGGATCTAAATGTTTAAAATGGCACAAGGTTGGGATAAAAACACCATTTTGTTTAGCGGCTTCTATTAAATTTAATCCTTTTTCGGCCGTGCAAACTCTTCCGTCTATTTTGAATGAAATATTTTTCATGGGTATTTTTAAATTATCAATAATTAATTGGTAGTTAATATTTGTTAATTTTTACAACTCACAACTCACAACTCAAACTTTTAACCTTTAACTTTTAACTTTCATTGTGTATCTTTTATCAAAGAATCATAATTATACACAGCTGCTTCCATATCAAATTCCACATTTAAATTTTCATTGGCTACTATAATTTTTTGGTTAAAATATCCTTCAAATTTATCGAGCGCCATCACAAGTGTACTTGCCGAAAACTGCCCCAATCCGCATCTGCTGGTCAGTTTGATGATTTTTCCCCACTCCTTTATTTCTTCTAAATCCTGAGCGGTACAAATTCCTTTTTTAATTTTCTTGATTTTTTCGTGTAAAATCTGATTTCCGGCTCGGCAAGGAGTGCAAACCCCGCAAGATTCCTCTTTAAAAAACCTTGTATAATTTTCCAAGATTTTTGTAATGCTTCTAAAATTGTTAAAAACCATAATAGAACCAGCACAGATTAAATCTTCTTTGCAAATTTTGCGATCAAATTCCGTGTTGTTGATGCATATGCCCGACGGACCACTAATTTGAACAAAATGAGGTGATGTTGCCTGGCAGAGATTTAATATTTCTCTCACGGTCATTCCCCATTCAATTTCATAGATACCCGGTTTGGCAACATCTCCGCAAATACTCAATACCTTTGTGCCTTTGCTTTCTTTGGTGCCAATGGCTGAAATAAAATGGGTGCCCAATTCAATGATACGCGCTGCCATTGCAAAAGTTTCCACATTATTTACAATGGTAGAGCATCCTAAATAGCCATATTCTGTAGGGTAATATCTTTTAATTCTTGCTTCGCCTCGTTTTCCTTCCAAAGATTCAATTAAAGCCGATTCTTCGCCGCAAACATAGGCGCCTGCACCAACCTGAATTTGTATGTTAAAATTAAATTTTGGAATGCCAAGAATGTCATTGCCTAAAAGATTATTTTCTTGAAATTCGCGAAGGGTATTTTCTATTTTTTCAAGTAAGTACAAGTATTCAGCACGCAAATAAATAAAGCCGGTGGTAGCGCCAGAAATGTAGGCCGCCAAAATCATTCCCTCAATAATTAACCCGGACAAATTGTTAAGCAACGATTTGTCTTTAAAAGTTCCGGGTTCACCTTCATCGGCATTGCAAATAATGTATTTTTTTGAAGAGGTACTTTCCTTACTGCTCTTCCACTTTTTGGCGGTTGGGAAAAACGCTCCGCCGCGACCTTCGAGATTAACTGTTGAAATAAGATTTAAAACCTCATCAGGTGTGTGGTTTTTTAATTTTTTCAGGGCAATTCCCATTTGGTATTTTCTAAAGAAAATAGTTTTGTCGTCAGCCGGAATGTATTGAATTTTACTGGTTGGATTGCTGGAAATAAAGCGCAATGAATTTCCGTTTTTGATTTGTTGAATGATGGTTTTTACTTTTTCGGGCGTTAAATTGGTAAACGGGAAAAAGTTGATCAAGGCCGCTGGTTCCTGATCGCTTAAGCCGATACAAGAAGTTTCAAACAGTGAAAAAAGCGGATTTTCACCATAACAGCCAAAAGTGCAACCGGTTTCTTTTTCAAAAGCAGCTTTTATTTGTTCAAATCCTTTGAACTCTGAAATAATGCTGTTGTTTAAATAAATGATGTATTTTCCTGTAGGTTGGCGGTGGAAAAAATGGTAAAAAGAAACTACACCTTCAATTTCTATTTTTGAAACACTTAATTTTTTGGCAATTTGAGCAATTGCACTTTCTGAAATATAACCAAACTTATTCTGAAACTCCCAAAGCTTGTTTAAAAGACCTGTTCTATTCATTTGGAAAGAATTTACAGTTTCTGGACTTAAAGTTACGAAATAAATAACTTTTAAAGCTTGATTTTTAAATGTTTAAAACGATTTGTATTTAATTCAAAGTTTTTAAACAGTTGTTTAAAGATTGATAATGAAAAAGATAAATATCTTGAATTAAAATGCGAAAAGAAGTTATTTTACTATTATTTAAATTTTACGAATTGTGTAATAAAACGAATAATTATCGATAAATTATTTAATTATGTAAAAAAATTATCCCAAAAAATAATTTTAAATCCAACGAATTAAAAATATTGTTACATCGATATTGTTTTTAAAAGCATAAAAAAAGCCTTTTAAGATTTTTAAAAGGCTTTTAATATTTTGTATTTGAGTTGATTATAAATTAAATTTTACGCCTACAATAAAATTTCTTCCAATATTTTGAATGTCATCTGCTTTTAAACGCGACAGGTGTGCGATGTAACTTTCATCAAATAAATTATTGGCGTTTATGTTGATGTCAAAATTTGTTTTACCAAATTTAACAGCGCCACCAAAACCAATATTAACTAAAGAATATCCTTTGGATGCAGTTTCAAATCCGCTGACATTATTTTGTTTGAAGGTACTGGAAACATTTATGGAGGTAAAACCATCGGTCAGCCAATTTTTAATATTAAATTCTGTTCTTAACGTATTGTTCCAATTATTGGCTGGAATTAATGGTAAATAATCACCGTCTTGTTTTTCTCCGGTTACCGTTTCAAAACTACTTTCTATATGCAGCCAATCTAATGGATGCGGGTGAAAATGTACACCAATTTCACCGCCATATAATTTTGCGTCATTTTGAATATAGTTAAAAACATCATTGTCTTCAAGCGTTTCACCTGTTGGCGACGTGTAAATATAATTGTTTACATGGTTGTAAAAACCATTTACAAAAAATTCAAAATGATCTGTATTGAATTCAACATTTAAATCGGTTTGTATGTTTTGCTCGGTTTTTAATTTGCTGTTTCCAATTTCATACCTGTTGGTTCCTTCATGAACGCCGTTAGAGGATAGTTCAGCCAAATTTGGCGCTCTAAATCCGGAAGCGACATTTAATCGGACAATTAAATGGTCGTTTAAATTGGTTTTATATCCCAAAGAAGCATTAAAGCTATTGTATGATTTATCAATCGCTTCAAAAGAGCCTTCTTCACCCATAGTTCCAAAAGCATCTGTGGAAATAGCCCTATTGTCAAAACGCAATCCGGCCAATATTACATTGGATTTCCATTCATAATTAGCAGTTCCGAAAAACCCTAAATCATTGGTAAGTGCATCAGGAATTAAATATTCTTCTCCAAAATTTTTGTTGTTTTGATGCATTCCCTGAATACCAATAATGGTTTCTAAATTTCCGTATTTTGGCAAATGGTATTTTGCATCGTAATTAAACGTTTTCAATTTCATTTGTAAATCGGCAACATCACTTTCTTCAAACTCACTTCTGTCGTTTGAAATATAGCTTAAATCAACATCCAGTTTTGATTTTGAGAAAAATAAAATATTGTTAAAACTCAACAAGTGATTAAAGATGCCTTGTTTTGGAAATATGGTTTCTTTGCTTGTTGTTTGATTGGCAACACCATCCTCAGGCATTCCTATATCCAATTTATTGTAATTGTATCTAAAAACACTGGAGATTTTTGAATCGCTGTAACCAATCCCGGTTTTAAAATCAGTTTCATTATAACGTGTGTTTGTGACGCGATCTCCACCTGCAATTTTATAATCGGAATGTGTATTGTAACTTCCTCTGGCTAAGAATTTCCAATTTTCGGAGGAGGTTTTTAATCCAATTGATGTATTGCTTCCTGCAGTGTTTGAAAATAATTTCTGGTCAAAATTGGCAGCAAAAGTGTTCGCTTCAGCAAATTTTTCCGGAATAAAATACAAGACGCCGCCCAAAGCATCGGAGCCATAAAGCAAAGATGCCGGACCTTTAATGACTTCAACGCTTTCTATTCCCGAATCGTTTAATCCCAAGCCGTGCTCATCGCCAAACTGTTGATTTTCAATTCTAACGCCTTGTGAATACACCAAAACACGATTGCCGCTCAACCCGCGAATTACCGGTTTTCCAATGGAAGTTCCTGTTGAAACTTGTGAAACTCCAGGAATGGTTGTAAGTCCTTCAATTAATGTTGCCGTTCCTTTTCGCTGCAAAGTTTTAATGTTTTCATGCTCCACTTTCATCACATTTTGGGATTGTAATTTATTGAAAACCGTGGAAACAATAACTTCATCCATATTAAAAACAGCCTCTTCCAAAATGAAATTCATGGAGGTTTCCTTTTCCGTTAAAGCTATTTTTTTTGCCTGAGTTTTATAGCCGATAAAAGCAACAGTGATTTTAATGGCATTGTTGGGTAAATTGATCAATTCATATAAGCCATTTTCATTGGTGGAAGTTCCTTTTTGAAGTTCTTCAATGTAAACGGTAACGCCCAATAAGGGTTCGTTTTGGCTGTTGGTGATTTTACCTGATATTTTGTTTTGCGAATGTGCAAATAGGATGAACCCTATTGAAAATAGGATAGATAGATATAATTTCATGTATAGTGTTTTTTTATTGTTAAAATTGTAATTCTGTTTCTATAACAATAAAAATGGTGGTGCTCTGGAGGATTTATAATGAAATTTTGCAGCAGCCGTTTGTACTTCCGCAGTGACTATTTTTTCTTCATTTTCAAGTTTATTGGCAAGATGAATTTCTGAAGAAAAATCAATTTTAAGGGTGTTTATTTTGAAATGTAAAACGGAACAGTCAATTTCATGAGTATCGAAATGAACGATGTTTTGCGCTTTACAAACCGAATGTTCATGGTATTCAAAAGAATGATTCAGCTGTACTGCAAAGGGTAGCAGTACAGTTGTAACCAATACAAAAGATATTATATTTTTTAAAAGTTGTTTAATTTTGTGCCAAATTTAGTTTGCTAAACTACAAAATTAATCCTTTACCCCCAATTTTTCTAAAATTACTTCCAATAAACACCATTTTGTGAATGCCGATTGTAATAAATTTGCCCCAACAAACGCGGTAAACCACATCCAGTTTACGTTCAGTTTTATGGCAAGCACCAAACTAATTAATATAAAGGTTCCCGCAACGGCTCTAACTATTCTGTTTTTCATTTTTTTATTTATTAGTTGGATTTTTCAATATTTAAGACAACGACGTGAATTTTTGACAAAGTTTTTTGTTTTGCATTAAATTCATCTGCCTTTATAAAAAAGACATCTACATTTGCTTCAGGCACAAAAGCGAAGAAAATGATGGACTGGCTTTCGTCCAATTCGCTGGCGAACCAGTTGCTTTCAAAGGAAACTTCAGACAAATCCCTAAAACCGTGCACATCTTGATAAGAATAGATGTGAATATCTGATTTTTTTAGCATAAGTTTTATGTCTTTGGAAAACTCCTGAATAGCGGTAATGACAAGTAATTTCATCTGTTATATTTTTTATGGTTTTTAATAATCCTGCCTGTCGATTGACAGGCAGGTTATCGGAGACTGCATCGTATATTCGTTATGATTCTTCTGATTTGGATTTATCGTTGTTATCCGAATTATTTTCCCATTTCTTTTTTTCTGTCATATAGTAAATCATAGGAACCACAATTAGGGTTAACATCGTTGAAACAATCGCTCCTGCTACTAATGAAATTGCCAGACCTTGGAAAATTGGATCAAACAAAATAATGGAAGCTCCTATTACCACAGCTCCGGTTGTCAGTAAAATCGGCGTGGTTCGCACTGCTCCGGCATCAATAATGGCTTGTTTTAGAGGAACCCCGTCGTTTAAACGAATTTCAATAAAGTCGATTAACAATACCGAGTTTCGAACCATAACACCCGCCAAAGCAATCATTCCTATAAACGAGGTTGCAGTAAAGAATGCGCCCAATATCCAATGGCCCAAAACAATACCTATCAATGAAAGCGGAATTGCAAGCATCATTACCAATGGTGTTTTAAAGTTTTGGAACCAACCAACAATCAGCATATAAATGATGATAATGACTACTAAGAATGCGGTTCCTAAATCTTGGAAAACTTCTAATGTTATTTGCCATTCTCCATCCCATTTTACTGCAAAGTCACTTTCGTCTGAAGGTTGTTCCAAATAAAGTTCATTTAGTTTGTATCCTTTAGGCAATTCAATTTTTTGCAATTTTTCTTTCATTCCCAAAATAGCATAAACCGGACTTTCCAACGCTCCTGCCATATCAGCAGTGACATAAACCACTCTTTTTTGGTCTTTTCGATAGATTGATTTTTGTAAGGTATCTTGTTTTATGCTCACCAAATCACTTATAGGTATTACATTGCCCTGACTTCCTTTTATTTTGATGTTTTGTATATCCGCCAAACTGGTTTTATCAGCATCGCTTAAAGCCAAAACAATATCAACCTGATCAAACGACGTTTCATCATACAAATAGGAAATTGGATATTCTTTTAAAAGATAGGTCAAATTCCCAACAATTTGTTGTGGCGCAATACCGTTTAGCATCGCTTTTTCTCTGTCAATTTCAAGTCGGTATTCCGTTTGTGCATCTTCAACCATCCAGTCAATATCCACTACATCAGTGGTGTTTTCCAAAATTTGCTTTACCTGGTTTGCCACTTTAATTTGCTCACCATAATCTGGTCCGTAAACTTCTGCAACCAATGTAGACAATACCGGAGGTCCTGGCGGAACTTCCACCAATTTTACATTCGCTCCATATTTTTTGGCAATTTTCACGATTTCCGGACGTACTTTTTTGGCGATGTCGTGACTTTGTAACTTTCGATCTTCCTTAAGCAACAAATTCACTTGAATATCTGCCATATTGCTGCCGCCACGAATATCGTAATGACGTACCAAGCCGTTAAATGTAATAGGGGCCGAGGTTCCAATATAATTTTGGTAATTGGTGACTTCAGGAGTGGTTGCGATATATTGCGCAATTTCTTGAGTTACTGCAGCCGTTCTTTCCAGCGTAGTGCCTTCGGGCATATCAATAACCACCTGAAACTCGTTTTTGTTATCAAACGGCAACATTTTTACGGCTACCGATTTTGTGAAGAACATCAGTACAGACCCTGCCAATAAAACAACTGTAATTCCAATGGTTACCAAACGTTTTGTCCGACTGTCTAAAAGTGGCTGTTCTAATTTTTTATAGATTTTATAAATCATTCCAGCTTCTAAACCTTGTTCTTTTTTGTGTTCTTGAGAATCTTTTTCACGCAATAAATGGTAACCTAAATAAGGCGTAACTGTTAAAGCGACAAAAAGTGACAAAATCATCGCAATAGATGCGCCAATTGGCATCGGACTCATGTAAGGTCCCATCATTCCAGATACAAAAGCCATCGGTAAAATTGCGGCAATCACGGTAAATGTTGCCAGAATGGTCGGATTTCCAACTTCATTAATGGCATAAATCGCCGCTTGTTTAAATGGCAATCGCTTCATTTTAAAATGCCTGTGCATATTTTCGGCGATAATAATACTGTCGTCAACAACAATTCCCACCACAAAAACCAAGGCAAATAAGGTGATTCGGTTTAAAGTATAGCCTAACAAATAATAACTGAATAAGGTTAAGGCAAACGTTAGCGGTACCGAGAAAAACACCACCAGTCCGCCGCGCCAGCCCATTGCCAGCATTACCAAAATGGTAACCGCCACAATGGCTACACCTAAATGAAGCAACAATTCACCCACTTTATGCGAAGCGGTTTCTCCATAGTTTCTGGTAACATCTACATGAACATCCGTAGGAATTATCGTTTGTTTTAAGTTTTCCACACGCTCCAAAATCTTATCAGAAATTTTCATCGCATCGGCACCTTTTACCTTTGCGATGGAAAGGGTTACTGCGTTGTATTCACCCGAATTTGACGTGTATTTTTCGTTATTTTTTCCATAACCAAATGATACATAGCTATTTGGTTTTTCAGGACCATCTTGTATGGAGGCAACCTGTTTTAAATAAACAGGCATATTATTATTTACGCCCACCACTAAATTTTCGACATCTTCCGATGAGGTTAAAAATTTCCCAGTAGTAATCAAATATTCCTGGTCATTTTGAACAAAACTACCCGATTGTGAACTGCTGTTATTGGCTTGAATCATTTGCATAATTCCCAACGCATCAATGCCGTTTTCAGCCATTTTATCTTTGTCCAAAACCACTTTTAGCTGACGGTTTCTTCCTCCTATGACTTTGGTGATGGAAACATCTTTTACCTTTTCTATTTCAGAGGTTACTTCTTCCGCGATCTGGCGAATTTGAAAATCGTTATAGGTATCACTCCAAAAAGTCAGTCCCAGCATAGGAACATCATCAATTGAGCGGGTTTTTACCAAAGGTTGCGTTACGCCCGGAGGAAACATTCCTTGGTGGCGCATCAATTCATCATACAATTTCACATAAGAGCGCTCTGTGTCTTCGCCCACATAAAATTGTACAATAATCATCGATTGTCCGTTCATCGCAATACTGTGCACGTGTTGCACGCCTTTGATATCCGATATAATTTTCTCCAACGGTTTAACCACACGACTTTCAACCTCTTGCGGACTTGCGCCGGGATAACCAACCAAAACGTCGGC
>JAWOHJ010000340.1:0-5131 GCA_046485225.1 Lutibacter sp.
CACTTTATGTTGTGAAATTTCAAAACTGAATACGGCATTAACTGCGAGTTCGGCTTTTTCTGCATCAGCATTGTTAATGGCGATACAAATTGAGTGTTCAGAAGAGGCTTGCGTAATTAAGGAAACATTTATTTTTTGCTGAAACAACGCTTCAAAAAGGCGCTTTGAAAATCCGGGAATGCCAACCATACCGCTTCCTTCCAAAGTTACTAAAGTCATATTTTCAATATGGCTGATTCCCTTTATCGGATTGGCATTTGAAGTTACTTTTGTGATTAATGTACCATCAGCCTTCGCATCAAAAGTGTTTTTTATTTTGATGGGAATTTCCTTCTCTAAAACAGGCTGAATGGTTGGCGGATACAATACTTTTGCACCGAAATGCGACAATTCCATCGCTTCCTGATAAGAAATATTTTTAATAGGAAAAGCCTGCTGCACAAATTTCGGATTTGCGGTGTACATACCGCTCACGTCTGTCCAAATTTCCAACACGGAAGCATTTGCCGCCGCCGCAATAATGGCTGCGGTATAATCGGATCCTCCGCGACCTAAAGTGGTGGGCTCGCCACTTTCTGTTTTGGACACAAACCCTGGCAATACAATAATTTGATGCTTGTTGTTTTTGAAAAAGGTTTCGATATTTTTGTTTGTCTGATCGAACTTTACCACCGCATTAGAAAAGTTTTCATCGTTAATAATCAGTTCCTGTGAATTTTTCAATTCCTCATCCAATCCTTGATTTTTCATCGCTTCAACAACAATAAAAGAAGAAAGCAATTCGCCAAAACTCACAATTTTATCCGAAGTTTTGGCCGACAATTCATTGATTAAAAAAACGCCTTCCAAGGTGGCTTCCAATTTATTGAGCATTTTTTTTACGTGACCTAAAACGCCGCTTTGGTTGCTTACCGGAATTAATTCACGAATCACCTTTAAATGGCGTTCTTCTATTAATTTGAAATGATTTTTATAATTTTCATCGCCTGTGCAAGCCAAATTTCCCGCTTCCAGCAACACATCCGTAATGCCTCCAAGGGCTGAAACCACTACAATTACTTGGGTATTGTATGCGCTGTCTTTAACAATTGCGATTGCTTTATTGATATTTTCTGAAGTGGCAACTGATGATCCGCCAAATTTTAAAACCTTCATGGTAGTTATTTTTTATCCTGATTTTTATATTTTTTTGAAAAGCTATTCCTTGTTTTCTTAAATTTTGAAAACGAATATTGCTACGGGTGATATAAATAGACAGAACCCCTAAAGGGTAGTACCGAATGTGGTTGTAGTGGCAACAACAAAATACAACGCGGTGTTTGCGTTTAACAGAATGTTATGTGAATTTGTTTTTTGCATAGGCCAAAAGTAATTATTTTTTTAATTACATAATCATTTTAGGTGATTATTCATAAAAATTTATTTTATTTCCTTTAATACTGCCTATTTTCAGTTAAAAACTATTTTATTTTACGAATAAATGAATTGTTTTTACGCAAATGCTAATCCAAATCTACAATTACCTGATTTTTAATCAGATCATCGAATGTTTCTTCTTTTCTGATTAAATAATCCTGGCCTTTATAATACAAAACTTCTGCAGGCCTATATCTCGAATTATAATTGGAAGCCATAGAAAAACAATAAGCGCCGGCATTGTTAAAGCACAATACATCGCCTTCTGTAATTTCACTAATTCTTCGGTTGGTGGCAAAAGTGTCCGTTTCGCAAATATAACCGACTACAGAATAGTAACGTTCACGTCCTTCCGGATTGGAAACATTGTGAATATGGTGATAGGAATCGTAAAACATTGGTCGGATTAAATGATTAAAACCAGAATCGATACTCGCAAAAACAGTCGATGTTGTATGTTTTACCACATTTACATGCGCCAAAAAGAATCCGGATTCACTCACCAAAAATTTTCCCGGCTCAAACATCAACGTCAGGTTTTTACCGTATTCCTTACAAAAACTATTGAACCGCTCCGATAATTTTTCACCCAATTCTTCAATATTTGTTGAAATATCACCTTCTTTATAAGGCACTTTAAATCCGCTACCAAAATCTATAAATTCTAAATCTTCAAATGCCATTGCCGTATTAAACAAAATTTCAGTGGCTGCCAAAAACACGTCGATATCTAAAATATCTGAGCCCGTATGCATGTGAACACCGTTAATGTGCATTCCTGTATTTTCTACAACTCTTTTGATATGAGGCAGTTGGTGGATTGAAATTCCGAATTTGGAATCAATATGACCCACGGAAATTTTTGAATGTCCGCCCGCCATAATATGTGGATTGATACGCACACAAACCGGCGTATTAGGGTAGAGGTGACCAAATTGTTCTAAAATAGACAAATTGTCGATATTGATTTGAACGCCCATTTTTGCCGCTTGTTCAATCTCCTGCAACGAAACGCCGTTTGGCGTAAATATGATATTTTCCGGCGCAAATCCGGCTTCTAAACCCAAAAGTACTTCTTGTATGGAAACCGTATCAATTCCTGAATTCAACTTTTTGAAAAATTTCAAAATACTGATATTTGAATTGGCTTTTACCGCATAATTCAATTTCAACTTTTTAACGGATGAAAAAGCTGCCGTAATCCGGTTGTATTGCGACTCCATTTTTTCAGCATTATAAACATAAAGCGGACTTCCATATTTTTCAGTAAGGGAAACTAACAATTGACTTTCCATGAATCTAGATTTTTAAAGTTTTCAAAAGTAATTAACTGTAGGTTGTTTTGAAAGACAGTGGCAATAAAATAACAATATTTAACATTTTGTTAAATAAAAAGCCCCAATCTATTTAAGAATGGGGCTAAAAAATATTTTTATAATTTTTTACTTTGCTTTTTCAGCTGTTAGTACTGCAATTTTCACCACAACATCGGTTGCCAATTGAATGGCTTCCGCAGCAACAAATTCATAACGTCCGTGAAAATTATGACCTCCAGCAAAAATATTTGGGCAAGGCAAACCTTTATAAGACAATTGAGACCCGTCTGTTCCGCCTCTAATTGCTTTTATTAATGGTTTTATTCCCAATTGTTTCATCGCTTCTTCAGCAATATCAACTATGTGCATCACAGGTTCAATTTGTTTGCGCATATTGTAATATTGGTCTTTAAGTTTAACTTCAACCAAATTACTTCCTAATTTTTTGTTTAAATCGTCGGCAACTTTTTGAAAAGTGGCTTTTCGTTCTTCAAACAACTTCATGTCGTGATCTCTTATAATGTACTCAAGTTCAGTTTTTTCAACCTCCCCGTGAATGCTGCTTAAATGATAAAATCCTTCGTAACCTTCCGTTTCTTGGGGAATTTCATTTTTAGGCAATCCGGCAATAAATTCGTTGGCAATTAACATAGAGTTAATCATTTTTCCTTTGGCATAGCCAGGATGCACAATTTTGCCGTGGATAATTACTTTTGCTCCGGCTGCGTTAAAATTTTCATATTCCAATTCACCAACTGTACTTCCATCCATCGTATAAGCCCACTCTGCACCAAATTTTTCCACATCAAACTTGTGTGCGCCTTTTCCAACTTCTTCATCGGGGGTGAAGCCAATTCTGATTTTTCCGTGTTTAATTTCCGGATGATTGATTAAATATTCCATCGCCGAAACTATTTCCGTAATACCTGCTTTGTCATCAGCTCCCAAAAGGGTAGTGCCGTCGGTTGTAATTAGCGTCTGTCCTTTATACAATAGCAAATCTTCAAAATAACTTGGAGACAAAACGATGTTTTCTGCTTTATTCAGCAAAATATCACCACCATCATAATTTTTATGAATTTGAGGTTTTACGTTAGTGCCTGAATAATCTGGACTTGTATCTAAATGGGCAATAAAACCAATGGTTGGAACTTTAAAATCAACATTTGAAGGAAGTGTGGCCATGAGATAGCAATTTTCATCAAGCGTAACATCCTGTAACCCAATTTCTTTCAATTCATCTACCAAAATATGCGCCAAATCCCATTGTTTTTCAGTACTTGGAAAGGCAGGATTATTGGGGTCAGATTGCGTGTCTACTTGAACATATTTTACAAATCGGTCTATTAATTTTTGCATATTTTTATATTTTTATCAAAAGTAAGGATTCAATCAAGTTTTCGCAATCTAATTGTCATAAATTATTCCAAAAACTGAATACTTTCCAGTAAAGAAATTGATTCACAGATTCGTTTATCGACATTTGCGTTTCCGTAAATTTCAGAATAGGCCGAAAAATAGGTGTTTTCTGAAATTTTTGTCAACACTGTAAAACGATGGTAGTCGAAATTATTTTTTGTTCCTTTTGAAACATACCAAAAACTGGGCTTCGACTGAAAAGATTCATTTCCTGAATCAATTATTTTAAGTTTATTTGCGGTCAAAACAGAATCTTTTCTGTGGTGAAAATCACTGTCGAAATTTAGGGTCCCAAAATTATAGGAAGCAGCTAAAATATAGGTTTCAGAAAGCTGTTTTATGGTGTCGGCGGTAAATATTTCCGACTGATAATTGTCAAAGTATAGTTCTGTTTTCCAATCACTTGGGATATTTAATATGAAGTTTTTATTAAAATCTGTTATTTCTTTGGTATTTTTATATGTTGTAGCGCTGCAATTCATCTTTTTGCCAATTTCAGATTGATTTGAACAGCCTAAAATCAGCAAAAAAATCAAGCTTAAAAAAGCAATATTTATAATTTTAAAATGGTTCATTTTCATTGACTTAATTGATGTTTTTTTAAAACTTCGGACTTCTGTCTTCGGTCTTCGGACTTATTTGATTGTCATTTTAGCAATCACTTCATTGCCTGAAACCCACGCGGTATGCTCATCTACGAAACGAATGGCATGAAAAGCATCATTACTTACTTTTTCCCAGGTTTTTCCTGAGCTTTTCGAATAAAAAACACCATTGTCGGATACTGCAAACACTTCTTTTCCTTGTGTATTTGGCACATATTGCACGCAACTCACGTATTTTGGCTCGGTATTCTCCGCTACAACTTCCCAGGTTTTTCCGCCATTTTTGGTAATGGCCTTATTGGCATAATTCCCTTGCATATCGGTATAATCGCCACCACAAATAATTCCTTGTCTTTCATTGTAAAAATCAACCGA
>JAWOHJ010000059.1:0-2876 GCA_046485225.1 Lutibacter sp.
GACAGCAACTATTTTCTATATAAGTCATAAAAAATGTTGGTTGATTATCAACAAATTGACTAAATATTTATTGATATTATCTGATATTAAAAAATCGGATTTGACTAACATTTCACAAATATTCAAAGAGACTCTTTATTCTCAATTAATTTTGGACGGAATTGTGGTTGAATATGAACTAATTGAAAAAATAATTGGCAGAATTGAACTCTGCGAAACAAATAATGACCGAAGTACGAATGGTTCCCTGAATAATTGTCTTCTATATTTAGAACATTGGAAATATGAGTTTGGAAATTTTGAAAATATGCCTTTTAGAGATTTAAACAGCCGACTAAATAGTTCTCCGAATAAAATGTTGAATTGGAAATATCCTAAAGAAAAAATGAAAGAAGTAATAAACGCCTACACACAACCCCATATATAATTCATACTCAAATCGTATTTAGTACAAACCGACAAACAATCAACAAAAATATTGCTAAAGCGGAAAAATCATCGATATTTACGTCGCGAAAATCACGATACGAACACCTGGCCAATGCTAAGAACTGATTCCGTATTGAACAATAATACGCCCTAAACCTAAATATCAGAATATGAGTCCAAAAATCCTTTTTAAAAAAGCCTGGATATCTTTTGCAATTCTGATTGTTGGAATTGGTTTAACCATTGCTGTTGCTATTTATACAAAAAACAAAACGGAAACTTTAGCAAAGCAAGAGTTTGCCTTGCTATGTAACGAAATTAAAACAAAAATAACCACAAGACTTAACACCCATGCGCTGTTTTTACGAAGTGGGTCATCATTTTTTGCTGCCTCTGACACGGTTTCAAGAAAAGAATGGGAAAAATTTATCGGAAGTTCCAAATATGAAAATTATTTGCCGGGTATTCAGGGCGTTGGTTTTTCAGTCATTATTAAAAAAGAACAATTACAACAACACATCCAACAGATTAGAAACGAAGGTTTTCCGGAATATACCGTTCGTTCCGCAGGAAACAAGGAAATATACACGTCTATTATTTACATTGAACCTTTTGCCGACAAAAACCTACGAGCCTTCGGTTACGATATGTATGCTGAACCGATAAGAAGAAAAGCAATGGAACAAGCCTGCGATAACGACATTGCAACACTTTCGGGAAAAGTCCTTCTGGTGCAGGAAACAGATAAAGATTTGCAAGCCGGAACGCTTATGTATGTTCCTGTTTACCGTAACGGACTGCCAACCAATACCCTAGAAGAACGGCGAGCTGCCATTATTGGTTGGGTATATAGCCCATATCGTATGGTTGATTTAATGCAAGGTGTTTTAGGACGTTGGGATTTAAACTATGCAATTCATTTACAGATTTACGATAATGACAGCATTTCGCAAAATTCATTACTATTCGACAGTGATGGCAAAGACACAATAGATCATACTGATAAATCTGTTGAAATACTTACCATTCCAATCGCGTTTAATGGGAAGAAATGGACTTTGCAGTTTTCAAAATCAAATAGCCAATTTGCATATTATCAACGCAACGTGGTTATTGTTTTATTTAGTGGCTTTATCATCAGTTTTTTGTTGTTTTTTCTGTCGGTGTCATTTTTTAACACACGTTTTAAGGCGCAGCAATTAAAGGAAAGCGAAATCAAATTAATAGAACTTAATGCCTCCAAGGATAAATTCTTCACAATTATTGGCCATGACCTCAAAAGTCCTTTTAACGCCATTATCGGTTTTGGCAATCTTCTGATGAAACAGGTTAAGCATAAAAACATAGAAAAAATTGAAATGTATGGCAGTTTAATCTTACAATCGTCTAATATGGCGATGGATTTACTGCTGAATTTGATACAGTGGTCGCTCTCGCAAACCGGTAAAATGAAATTCAATCCGGAGCAGTTCGATATGGTGGCTTGTATCGATACAAATACGCTTATGTTTAATAACATTGCCAGTCAAAAATCAATCACCATCAAAAATATTTTGCCACAAAGTGCATCTGTCCTTGCTGATCATGCAATGATAAGCACGGTATTAAGAAACCTGATTTCCAATGCTATAAAATTTACGATGCCAGGCGGCGAGATTATTGTTTCAGCAATGGAAAAACAAACCGAGCTCATCATTTCTGTTACCGATAGCGGTGTAGGCATATCCAAAAACAGCATTGTAAAATTATTCCGGATCGATCAAAACCACTCAACCGCCGGTACCAATAATGAGACAGGAACCGGACTGGGTTTGATCCTTTGCAAAGATTTTGTGGAAAAACACCATGGAAAAATTTGGGTTGAAAGTGAGGAAGGGAAAGGTTCAACATTTTATTTCTCCTTACCCTACGAAGCATAATCGTAAGAAAAAACGGAATTGAAAATGTTGGTTCGGCAGCAACTGAAAATCCTGAGCTAAAGCATCCTTGTGTTTTTTAGCTGATGGGGCAGGGCGGAAGTCTGGCCTTGTAAACGACTTTCCTAAAAAAATAACATCCTATGGTAAAAGCGTATTTTATGGCCTAAAAACCAAAAGGTTACATTTTAATAAAAATCACTTTCTTTATTTCACGCTCCAGCTTTATTAATGATCAGGAATTGATATAAATAAAGGGATCTGTGTTTTTTAATCCAAAAAAAAAACCTATATTTGAAACTAATACTTGTGAAAAATTGCTAAATAATCCCGGTACTTAAATTTTATATCCTAGCTAAAAGTTATTCAATAAACTTTTATGCAATTATATTATATGTGATGACGGAAATGTGAGTAATGATTTAACAAGTTGTAGCTAATTATAAATCAAAAATTATGAAAAAGAAATCACTGAATTTAATCTTTATCCTAATAATATTTATTGGATATTCTCAAAAGAAAGACATTGAG
>JAWOHJ010000189.1:0-19588 GCA_046485225.1 Lutibacter sp.
ATCAAAAGGAGCATTGTATTGAATTTGTTCAAAAAACTTTCCTGATGATCCATAGGTTACCTGAATTTTTTCTGATGGATGTTGTTTTTGATAAACCGAAATAATGGAATCCAAGGCAAATTTTAAATCGGAAGCTGCCGCAACAGAAACTTTTTGAGATTGAATGGTACAACCTGTAAAAATAAAAGTGACGATGAGTCCAAAAAACAGTCTATTGAGCATTTATTTATTGTTTAAGCATCAAGGATTTTGCGATTTTGAAAGTCTGTTTAAAAAATTACCTTTAAGTACCAAAAATAGTAAAAAACTACTGTTATTTTGAACGTTTTTTTAAAATCGCAGTTCAATTTGCGTTAAGGGTTGCAGTGAAAATACTTTTTTGCTTTGCCTTTTGGCGAAGTAAAAAAGATTGCAACGGAAAACCTGACCGCCTTTTCGGCGGGAACGCCCAAAATAAGTCGGATTTACTTTTTAAACATAAAATAAACGGCAAGAATGAGAAAGACAAATGCGATAATATGGTTGAGCCTAAAAGTTTCTGTTTTGAAAGCAATGAGCGAAAAAGCGGCAAAAACAACCAGCGTAATTACTTCCTGAATCATTTTTAATTGCAGCAAAGAAAACGGTCCGCCATTGCCCCGAAAACCAATTCTGTTGGCCGGAACCTGGAAAGAATATTCAAATAAGGCGATGCCCCAACTGATTAAAACAATGGAAATAAGTCCTAATTTGTTGAACCATTTCCACTCGGCAAATTTTAGGTGGCCGTACCAGGCAAGGGTCATAAATGTGTTCGACAATACCAAAAGCAAAATGGTTAAAACGCCTTTCATTGTTAAGTTTTTTTAATAAACAGAAATTGTGAGCATCATCATAATAACCAAAATGAGGACAACCACCAATGGCATCACGAATTTTATCCATCGGTCAAAACCAATTTTTACTATGGCAAGTGAGGCCAATATAAGTCCGGTTGGATTGATGATGGCAAACAAACCCATGCCGTATTGGTAGGCATTCACAATAAATTCCCTGCCAATGCCAACCGTATCTGCCAAAGGCGAAATAATAGGCATAGTAAGCACGGCCATTCCTGAGGATGAAGGAATAAAAAACGACAAGCCATTATAGATAAAGAACAGTGAATTCACAAAAACGCCTTTATTCATGCCATCGGTGAGTGCGCTCGCATTGTAAAGTACGGTATCGCTGATGAGGCCGTCATCCATTAATATGGAAACGCCGCGGGCAATTCCGATGATAAAGGCAACGCCCAACAATTCTCCTGCTCCTTTTGAAAATGCATTGACAAAATCGGATTCGTTTATTTTGGCAACAAAACCGATGGCAATGGCGCCGACTAAAAATATAGAAGTCATTTCTATAAACCACCAGCTGAGAAATGCAACGCCGATAATCATCACAATGAAACAGGCTGCAAAAACGAACAAAATGAGTTTAAGTTTGTTGGTTAAGGGAACAATTTCTCCTTTGGAAAGATTTCCAAAATGAGCTTCCATAGCTTCTTTTTGATCATAAATTAACGACTTTGTTGGGTCTTTCTTTACGTTTTTTGCGTACCGTAAAATGTATAAAATACTGATGGTTACACAAATGATAAACATCAAAATTCTTCCTTCAAGTCCGGTTGTCCAGTTGATACCCGCAGCATCGGAAGCAATGATGGTTGAAAACGGATTTATGGTTGAACACATGGTCCCAATTGAAGTGCCTAAAAAAATACAGGCCAGTCCAACCATGGCGTCATATTTTGCGGCGATAAATACGGGAATTAAAATAGGGAAGAAGGCCAAAGTTTCTTCGGCAAAACCAAAAGTGGTTCCGCCCAACGCCACCAAAGTTGTGGTAAGTATGATTAAAATATATTCTTTGCCTTTAAGTTTATTCACCAGCCAAAAAATCCCGGCATCGAAAGCGCCGGTTAAACTCATAATGCCTATCAATCCGCCAATAATCAACACCAAAAATATGATGTCTGAAGCCGCGATAATTCCTTTAATGGGCGACTGCACAAACTCAAAAAAACCTTGTGAATTTGAAGCTGTTTCTTTGTAGGTATTTGGAATGCTTATGGGTTTTGTGATGGCGCCATCCGTAAATTTTTTTAAAGGAATTTTGATGTTAAGTTGATCTAAAGCAGCCTGATTGGCAGGAATCGCGATAGACGTATCCAAACTTTTTCGAATAAAAGTGTTGTCGGCGGCGCTGTACGACAGGTTATCGTATTTTCCTGAAGGAACCACCCAGGTTAAAAGCGCTACAAGTGCGGCTATAACCAACAATATGGTTTGGGCGCTTGGAAACTTTAGTTTTTTCATTTACAAAGAGTTACATTTAAAATAAAAATAGTTTGCACTAAGTTTACCAATACATTCCAAAGGCTTGCAACGGTTTTGTAAATCTAATATTTAAAATGATATGTACGAACCTGCTTTTGAAAAATGGAAATTGAAGTTTAATTTGTACCTATAATTTTTAAGGCAAGGTTATTCGGTATCGTTTGAAGCCAGCATTTTAAATGTCAATACTTTTTTATCATCAATGCGATATTCATAAATGGATCTTCCCTGAATATGTCCGTCACTGTAATCGGCAATGATCCATCTATTTCCGAGCAATTGAATTTTTCCAAAATTCATGGTTCCGCCCAAAACGGCATCATAAGGAATCAAATCGTTTCTTTTACGCAGCGCATTTTCGACAAATTCTTCAGGATTTGTAATTCCCTTTCTTGTTAAATGAGCACCATTGAAATCTTTATCAAACCATAAATTTTCAGCCACATTTTCAATTTTCATTAAAGAGTCATTTAAAACTTTAAGGTGCTGAATTTCCTTTTCTAAAGAATCGTTTTTGAAGGTCAACTGTTCCGTTATGTCGGGCGAATTTTCAGGTTGTTTATCTGTGTCTTTGCAGGCAAAAGCTAAAAAGCCGATTATCAGTAAAATTGCTGTTTTTTTCATATTCTTGGTGAATTTAACAAAAAGGTTCATAGGTAAAACGCTGATCATTTTAAATTATTTTATAAAAAACGGCTGAGCCATTTGTGAGAATTTTTATCTTTTCAATTCGAATTCAATTTCATCATTAGGAAGGTCGGTCAATTTGATAAAGTTGAGTCTTTCCAGAAGTTTTATGGCTTGGTTATTTTGTTTGAATGTGACTGCCCAAATGCGTTTAAGCTCCATATTTTTTAGTCCGAAATCAATTGCCAACTGCATAGCGTTGGTCATAAAACCTTGTCCTCTAAATTGAGGCAGTAAAACACAGCCCAGTTCTCCTTCACCTTTGTCAAGTCCGCGATAATAACCGCAAGTTCCCACTATTTTATTTGATGAAAGCGCCTCAATTCCCCAATGAATAGAATTTCCATCATCATAATCCTTGTCTATTTTCGCCTGCATTTCAATGGCTTGTGCTACGTTTTTTGCCTGTTGGGCGTCATAGTATGAAATTTCAAGAAGGTCATTCAAATCTGATTCAATGATTTGTCTCAATCTTGTTTTTCCGTCAGAAATAACGGGGAAAATGTCAAAAGGCGGTAGTTGCATCATTTGAGATTTAAAAGGCTTTTCAAATATAATAAAACATCAATTAAACAACCTCCTGAAAAAGCCCTGAATTCCGGTTTGACGGTAAGGATCACATTGCATATCATCATAAATAGGATAAGGAATTGAAAATGGGGTAAGGAATTGTTTTCTCAATTTTGCATCGTTTTCAATGCCGCGAAGCACATTTCCGGCAATAGGCAATGCCAATGCAGATCCTGATCCTTGCCCGCTGTAAAAATGAACATCGGGTGTGCTGGCGCCAACCCAGGTGCCTACCACCAAATCGGGTGTGTAGGCAATAAACCAAGCGTCAGAGTAATTTTGTGCTGTGCCTGTTTTTCCTGCGATGTCTGCCCGAACGCCAAATTGGTTTCGTATTCTGGTTCCCGTTCCGTTATTGATGGCGTTTTCTAATATTGCCGTGATCATTTGACTTGTTTTTAGGCTGAACACTTTTTCAAATTCGGCAGCTTCTCTTTTGTACAGTATTTTTCCGTTCGCATCTGTTATTTTATCAATCATCACAGGTTCGGTTGTTTGTCCTTTATTGGCGAAAGCACCATACGCGCTCACAATTTCGACAAGTGATAAATCGAGCGTGCCCAAAGCCATTGACGGCGAAACCTCCTTTATTTTTGGGAAATTCAATTTATTGCAGGTGTTTAACAGCTTTTGCCTGCCCACCTTAAAATATAAATCAACCGTTGGTACGTTCATGGAATGCGTCAACGAATACCATAAAGCCACTGTGCTGTCTGGGGTGAATTTATGGTCAAAATTTTTAGGCGCCCAATTATTGTATTCTGAATAAACTTTTTCCTTGTTCTCCAAATAGTTGCAGGGTTCAAAATTGTTTTCAAATGCCGTGGCATATAAAATAGGTTTAAAGGCAGAAGCAATCTGTCGGTGCGATTGCACCATATCAAAAGGAAGTTTTCTAAAATCGTTACCTCCAACCCAGGTAATAATGGCACCGTTTTTTGGATTGGTGATGAGCACCGCAGCATTCAGCATTTTATAATAATGCCATAAACTGTCTATTTTGCTCATTTTTTTTGTGGTTACCCCTTTCCAGTCGAACACTTCAATATTTCTTTTTTCTTTATCTTTAGCTGTTAAATTACCTTCAGCTTTTAATTTTGCGAGCCAGCCTTTTTTGAAATTGTGATTTTCAAGTTCTTTGTCCAGCACTTTTTGCATTGCTGCCATATGTTTTTTGATGCCCTCCGTAGCCATTTTTTGAACCTGCATATTTAGGGTGGTATATATTTTAAGTCCGTCTTGTTCAAGATCATATTCCTTGCCGTTTTCGTCTTTTAGATCTTCCAGCAACTCCAAACTTTTTTTCTTTACCTGATGCACAAAATAACCGGCTGGTGCATTTAAAGTAGCGTTTTCATAGTTTAATTTTAACGGTAATTTTTGCAGACTGTCAGCCTCCTTTACTGTTAAATATCCTTGTTTTCCCATTAAATCCAGCACCATATTTCTGCGTTCCATAGAATTTTTGGGATTCAAACGCGGATTAAAAGTTGTATTTGCTTTTAACAATCCTACCAAAACGGCAGATTCTTCAACCTTTAATTTGCTGGCCGGTTTGTTAAAATATCTTTGTGAAGCAGTTTCTACTCCATAAAGATTTTCACCAAACGGCACGGAGTTCAGGTACAGCAATAAAAGTTCTTCTTTGGTAAACATATGCTCCATACGCGCCGCAATAATAATTTCCTTAATTTTATTAACGGGCATGCTCAAAATACTATAATTACTGCGGCCATATAAATTTTTAACCAGTTGCTGGGTTAAAGTGCTGCCGCCTCCTTTATTGTCGCTTAACAAAATACTTTTAAAGAAAACGCGAAAATAGCTTTGAATGTCGTAGCCTTTGTGAGTAAGGAAACGCTTGTCTTCTGTGGCAATCAGTGCATTTTTAAGATGATCGGGTAATTTGTCCCAGGAGATATTGGTGCGATTTTCCGCAAAAAATTTACCGATCACCACGTTGTCGGAGGAAATTATTTGTGTTGCTTCCTGATTGCTGATGGCTGCCAATGTCGCTTTGTTGGGTAATGATCCAAAAATGCCTGCATATACTGCAAAAAAGAACAGAACGCTAAATAAAATGAGCGATGAAATTGCTATTAAAAAGTATTTCAGGTATTTTTTAAAACGGGGATCTTCCAAGAACTGCATACATCAAAGTCTATAATATTGGCGAATTTAAGCTAAACATTTCAGTATTGGCAACAAATTAATATTTGCGCATTTATTTGCTGAAGTAAAACTTGCTTAAAATGATGTTGGGAAGATTCAATAATCTTGCCAAATGAAGTTGCTAATCTTTTTAAATATCTAACCCGTTTTTAAAATTCGATTGGTGCATGATTTTAAGACAAAAATCAATGATTAATCTGGATTATTAATTCAAAGTGCGTTAGGGATTGAGCGGACTGTTTGAGCACGCCCGTTTTTACGGGATGCGAGCAGCGAAAGCCCGACCCGCCAGCTGGCGGGGAACGCTCAAAATTTTAATAAATTCCTACAGAAATATAGGCTAAAAATTTTTCTTTTTTGAAGGAGAATCATTTTTCATCGCTTCAAATCCGGCAATAACATCGAACAACTCTTCGTTGATGGCTTTTTGCCGCTCCTGGTGATATTGAAGTTTTAGATGGTACAACAATTCTTCAATATTTTTATTCGCGCGCTCCATAGCGCTCAACCGGCTGCTGTTTTCGCTTACCAAAGATTCGGCGCTTGCCTTAAATAAAGAAACGAAAAGGTACTCGCGAATGAGCGCTTTTAAAGTTGGTTCAACACCTCCCACAATTTGCGGTATTTTATGGGTTGGCCATTGAAATTCGCTAAATCCCTGTTTCCATTTCTCATCCAGCGGCACCAATTGTTTCATTATGGGCTCGTATCCGGAAGGGCTTTTTGGTTTGTTGCAAAAGAGGTAAATCTCATTTATAGCGCCGGCTTCAATATTTTCCTGGCTTTGAACCAGTATATCACCAACCAATGGCGTAATGGCGTCTACTGAATTTGGAACGGGAAATAGTTTGGCAGCTGTAAAACCAATATCTGAGAGCAATAATTGAACGCGGTCACCCACGGCCCAAATTTCTTTTTTACCCGACAACTTGTGCAGCGATTGAGAAACAAATGCAGTGAGTGAATCGTTGAATTGACCAACCAGCCCTTGATCTGACCCAAAAACGATGGCGCAAATTAATTTTTCTTTTTTGGTTGTTGATTCGGTTTTCTTCTTAAAAAATCTTTCCTTCCGCAGATCAAAATGGACTAAAAAACCCAATGCTACTGTTTTATAATAATCTTCAAGTGCATTTACCGCCAGTTCATACTGGCTAATGTTAGCCGCCGAAACCGCTTTCATGGTTTTTACAACCGTTTTCAAGTCTTCTGCACCATCAAGTTTTCTGCGCAAGCTTTCTAAGGTTTCCATAGATGATGTTTTTAGGATTCGTTTTTTTCTGATGCCGTTTCAAAACCAGTAAGCGATTCGGCTGCAATCGCTAAAATGGCTTCTTTTTCTTGATTGTTCAATTTCTTCTTAGAAAATATGTTTTGTAATATTTCCTCTGGTAACTCGGCGCTTTTCTTTAACAACGCAGCTTCTGCAATTCCCATTTTATCAACTTCAATCTGATTAAATAAACCTTCTGTTAAAGCAAGAAGCACCACAATTTGTTCTGGAACGGACATTGGCTGAAGTTCCAGTTGTTTAAGCCAGGTGCGAATTCGCTTACCGTGTTCAATTATTTTTTTGGAATGGTCATCAATGCGAGTTCCGAAACGCGCATAGCTTTCCAGTTCTTCAAATTGGGCATAAGCAAGCTTTAGACTTCCCGTAATAGAACTAAATGCAGGTAATTGGGCTTTGCCTCCAATGCGAGAAACGGATTTTCCAACATCAACCGCCGGTAAAATACCCAACTCAAACAGTTTGGGAGATAGGTAAATTTGTCCATCAGTAATGGAAATAAGATTGGTGGGAATATAAGCTGAAATATTTTGGGCTTCGGTTTCTATAATCGGCAATGCCGTTAGCGTTCCGTTTCCACGTTTGCTGTTGAGCTGTGTGGCTCTTTCTAACAATCTTGAATGGATGTAGAAAATATCACCGGGAAACGCTTCACGTCCGGGAGGTCTTCTTAACAGCAAAGAAAGTTCACGATAAGCCCGCGCGTGTTGGGTAAGATCGTCATACACAATAAGTACATCTTTTCCTTGTTCCATAAAATATTCGGCCATACTGGTAGCGGCATACGGCGCGATATATTTCAATCCGGGCGCATTGTTTCCTTCTGTTACCACCACAATTGTATAATCCATAGCCCCTTTTTCTTTTAAATTGGCGATAACTTTGGCAACAGATGCCACACGCTGGCCAATAGCACAGTAGATGCAAATCACGTTTTTATCTTTCTGATTGATGATGGTGTCAACGGCAATCGCCGTTTTACCGGTTTGGCGGTCGCCTAAAATAAGTTCCCTTTGCCCTCGTCCGATGGGAATGAGCGCATCAATCACTTTAATGCCGGTTTGTAAAGGAACCGAAACGGCATTCCTGTCCATAATTGCAGGGGCAGGGCGTTCAATGGGAAAACGATCGCTTTGGGCAATAAAACCTTTGTTATCCATGGGTTCTCCCAGCGGATTTACCACCCTTCCAATAAATGCATTGCCAACAGGAATGTCCATAACCCTGCCCGTTCGCTCTACGTTATCGCCAACATTCAACAGCGGATATTCACCAAGAAGTATAACGCCAATATCAGCTTCATCAATATTGTAGGCGATGCCAAATAAATTTGCGGGAAACTTCAACAATTCCTCAAACCCAACATTTGGAAGGCCTGAAACAAGAACAACGCCTGCCGAAATACTTTTAACGACACCCACTTCACGCGGCCTAAAAAGGAAAGAATGATGTTCAATTTTTTCCTTAAGCTCCTGAAATGATTGTTGGATATTTTTAGTCAAATCATTTGTTGGCATCTTTTTCTTTTTTAATGTCGGTTTTCCGTATTTCATCGGATTTTTCCGCAATGGTTTTTTTAAGTGAATCAAGATATTCTGAGATGCTCCAAGCCAGTTTATAACCGTTTGCCGTAATTTCAAGGCCTGCTATTAACTCTGGTTCAACTTTAAATTGAAAGTTTGTGTCGATTCCCAATATTTTGTCCACGGCTTTTTTAATTTTATGTTGAAGATCGGGACTTAGAATGAAAGCGCTTTGCACAAGCATTGGTTTTGTGTTAGATTTAAAAGAATGAATGAAATTATTTTTTTCGGATTCATTTAATTTATCCAATTGTTTGATGAAGGTGTCGGTAATTTTTGATTCCAGGTTTACAGAAGCAAGGTCGACAAGCGCTTTTTTTGAAATGGTAAAAACTTCCTGTTTTATATGTTGATTATATTCGGCAATTAAATTATTTTGCATTTCTGATAATGCTTCAGAATGTTTCGATTTTAGTGCATCGGCATCAATCCTTGCTTCTTTCAAAAGTCGTTCCCGTTCTGTTTTGGTTTCAGTAATGGCATTTTGCATCAGCTGCTGTTTTTCGGCATCAAAATTTTCATTTTTCCGAATAAATTCATTGCGTTCTAATTTGGCTTCCAGTTTTTTATTTTCTGCATCTGCCAATTGGGCGTTAATTTTTTTTTCGCGCGCGTCAATGGCATTCAGGATTGGCTTGTATAGAAAACGTTTCAGCAGCCATACCAAAATGACAAAATTTAAGAGTTGAGCAATTACCGTAAACCAATCTATTTTCATAAGTAAAATTTTTAACTTCCTGTAAAATGATTCCAAAACGGATTGGCGAAAATAAGAATCATGGCAAGCACAAAGCAATAAATGGCGGTTGACTCAATCATCGCCAAACCAACAAATAAGGTTCGGGTAATGGTTGGTGCCGCATCGGGCTGTTGTGCCAAAGAACTTAACGCGGTTGACACTGCTTTTCCCTCGCTTAACGCAGGAAAAATACTTCCTATGGCCATAATTACGCCGGCAGTGATAATTGATACAAGTGCAATTAACGTAGAATTTTCCATTTTTTTATTTTTAAGTTTTTATCGATTTTGTGTTTTTTACTGCGGCAGCAATATAAACTGTTGCCAGAATGCTAAATATATAGGCCTGAACCATACCTGTAAGAAGACCGAGCGCATTCATAATTATTGGAAATAAAAGCGGCGCCACACTTAACAAAATGGCCACAATGATTCCGCCACTCATCATATTTCCAAACAATCTGATGGCCAAGGCCAAAGTGCGTGAAACTTCACTGATAAGGTTAAACGGCAACATAATAATGGTTGGCTGCACGTATGATTTTAAATAATCCTTGATGCCTTTTTCAGCGATACCGAAAAAAGGCACTGCCAAAAACACGCTTACGGCAAGCGCTGTAGTGGTAGAAATTGAACCCGTTGGCGCTTGGTACCAAGGTAAAATTATAAATAAATTGGCAGTCGCAATAAATAAGAACAATGTGCCTATAAATCCAATATACTTTGCCGGTTTGCTGATGCCAATTTCTTCAATTTGATTGTTAATGGTAATCACAACGATTTCGAGCAGGCTTTGCCAGCGTGAAATTTGCAGGTCTTTTTTGAGATTTTTCGTAATCCACCATGAAATAACTGTCAACACCAGCATAATCGCCCAAGTGGTCACAATGGTCAGATTTAAATTTATAAATCCATATTCCCAAAACACGGTTTCATCCGGACTTAGTTTCATTATTTTCTTTTTATTTTAACAAATTTTCTTTTTCATCAAGCTTTTTGGTAAAATACACCACCATAAAACGGGCTGCAATAAAGCCAAGCAGGCTCAACAACATGGCTTGCCAACCAAATTGCGCCACATAATAAAATGCCAACAACGCAATTCCCATGCGAACAACCAAACTGCCGAAAATTAACCAGGCAGGATTTTTAGTGGTAACCAATTTTTTAAGGGTAAACCAAAGTCCGCCAAAAAACAGCGAACCCAGCACAAAACCCGCTGTGAGTATGAGAACATATTGTGTTATTTCATTCATCTCCATTGTTTTTATTCATTTCTTTATCTTCTTTTGATACCCAAAACCAGGCAATTAAACACCCAATAAACAAACCGGCAGCCAAAAAAGTCAATGTCCAGGAAAATGATTGCGGGTTGCTTTTATCAAGCCAAATTCCAAGCATTATTCCCAATAATGTTGGTACTGTGATTGACCAGCCCACCATGCCAAACATTCCCAATCCCGACCAGACACTTTCTTTGTCCTTGCGCAGTGATTTAAGCTTTTGCCTTTCTTTTTCCCCTATTTTTTTTACAAAATCGGGCGCTGCGTTTTCCTCTTTTTTTGCCATTATTTAACTATTTACGCTGTGCGAAATTTTTCTAAACTTTGAATAAATCCGCTTTCCATTTTTGCCATAACAAAACGGGCTTTATGTTCGCGCTCGTCCAAATCCAAAAACGAATTTTTTACTGTTTCCTGAAGTTTGCCAAGATCTGCACCTCCAATTGCATTGCGTACCGAAACCAATACTTCATCTCCAGCTTTAATTAAAATTCCCTGATCGATGGCGACATATTTAACCTCGGAACCTTCTGTTTCATAAATAAAAATACCTGGCACCAATGCCGCTACACCATCTAGCCGTTGCGGTAAAAAACCATAAGCGCCTTCACTTGTTTCAAAAACAATTCGAAGCACATTTTCGCATTCAATGAAAACTTTGTACGGCAGCAGAATTTTAAGTTTCATTTTTATTTTTTTTATTTAAACTTTAAAGCTTCAATATTAAATGTTATTAATCGTAATCCCGATATCTATCGGGACGTAAATCAAAAATCGTAAATCATCAATCATTGATGGCCAATTCTTTCTTCTTCACTTCATCAATAGCACCAATCATATAAAAAGCGCTTTCAGGATAATCCTTAAATTCGTCCGATAAAATGCGTTCACATCCATCCAATGCTTCTTCTAAGCTTACCACTTTGCCCTTAATTCCGCTAAACATTTCTGTGGTGAAAAATGGCTGGGTAAGAAAACGTTCTATACGTCGGGCACGATTTACAATATTGCGATCGTTCACCGACAATTGTTCCAGCCCAAGCATGGCAATAATGTCTTTAAGTTCTTCATACTGCGCAAGTGTTTGCCTTATTTGCTGTGCAATGGCATAATGGCGTTCACCAATTATTATGGGCGTGGCCATTTTTGAGTTGGACTGCAGTAAATCAATGGCAGGGTAAAGGCCTTCGCTCGCTTTTTTTCGGGAAAGCACAATGGATGCCGAAAGATGGGAAAATGTATGAACGGCAGCCGGATCTGTTAAATCATCTGCCGGTACGTAAACCGCCTGAATAGAGGTGATGGCACCCGATTTTGTATTTGCGATTCGCTCTTGAAGTTTTGAAAGTTCAGTGCCTAAAGTTGGCTGATAACCCAAGTGCGACGGCATTTGACCCATTAAGCCGGAGACTTCCATTCCTGCTTGAATAAAACGAAAAATATTATCAATAAGTAACAACACATCGCGGTGCTCATCATCCCTAAAATATTCGGCCATCGTTAAAGCGGCGTGGCCAACCCTAAACCGTGCACCCGGCGGTTCATTCATTTGTCCGAAAATCATAATCATATTCTCGAGCACGCCGGCATTTTTGATGTCAAAATAAAGTTCGTGACCTTCCCTGCATCGTTCACCAATGCCGCAAAACATACTCACCCCTTCGTTTTTCCCAACCATATGATGAATCATTTCTGTGAGTAACACCGTTTTTCCAACGCCGGCACCGCCAAACAAACCTGCTTTTCCGCCTCGCTCTAAAGGCAATAAAACGTCGATGGCTTTTATGCCCGTTTCAAAAACTTCCGATTTTGTCGACCTTTTGTCCAGTTGCGGCGGTAGCTGGTGAATACTGCGTTTTTCAAGTATCGGCAAAGGTTCAAGGTCATCAATGGTATTGCCGAAGACATCAAACATTCTGCCCAAAATCGCTCTTCCAACCGGCACCGAAAGTTGTGTGCCAAATGTTTCGGCAACCATCCCGCGCGCCAATCCCTGAGTTGTAGTCAGTGCAATTCCTTTTACCTGATTTGCATCAATTTGCGTCAATACTTCAATGGCAATTTCACTATTTTTTCCTGCATAAAGCAAGGTGTAAATGGGAGGTAAATTATTTTCAAACCAAATACTCACAACACTTCCCCGCACAGAAATAATTTTTCCGCAGGTTCCGGTACTGTTGTTATGTTTTGAAATATTCATCATCCTTAGGTTTCATAATTTCCTTTGCAATTGTTTATTGGTGGGTAAAATCCATTTCAGCAAAAAATTAAAAATCAAAATTATGGCGTTACCACAAGGGTCAGGCTTTACGTTACAATCCGGCATTGCAAAGTTTTTCACAAAAACTTCGCAATACCGGGATTTTCACTTCAATCCTTAACGCAAAAAACGGCATCAATGACATTTTAACTGTTTACACAAATCAATTCAAATTATAGCCTTTTTCTGTGCAATAATCGGTTGTCGGTAATACAGTACAAATGAGTGAAAATAACAATGAAATCAAATGATAATGGTCATTTTATCAAATTGATATTCGTCATATTTTTTAAAACAAAATAGTTGTAATGTGAGATTTGCTGAAGAGTTGATTTGTGTTTTTAGACAAATAAAAATTGATATTTGTGCGATAAAAATAATACAAAGCTTTTCCGAAGGTGAAAAATTATTGTTTAAAATGTTACCCTATTTGGGTGTTGAGATTGATTCAAATCCAAAGAATTTAGCTTCAAAAAAATCATTTAATAAGACATTTCCTGAAACTTTTTTCTGAATTGCAAAGGTTTTCTAATGTTTGGAAAAACTTCTTTTGATCCGCCCGAACCCACAATGCTAATGTTTCCATAGCCAAGGATTCTTCCTAAAATACTTTGATCAACATTTACGCTTTCAATTTTTGAGTGGTTCATTTCAAAAGTTTTTCTGCTAATCAACCCTGTTTTAATGATGACGCGTTTGTTGGTGATGGCAAATTCATCGGTGTAGCGGTCAATAAGTGGTGCAATAAACAAGGTGAAAAGTGCTTTTAAACTGAAAAAGATGATCCAGTGGTAAGTGGTTTCCAATTCAACACGTTCATCATTGATTAAATTGTCGTTTACGTATTTTCCCATTTTTAGGTTTTTTAATGCTATTTAAATGTATTATAAACATATGTATTCTTCCCATTTTTATTGTTTAAACAGGTGATATGCTATTTTTTCTTTCTAATTAATTGTCTAAATCTTTTTAAAAAGTAAGTTAATTTGGTCATAAATAGTGTGACTAGAAAATATAGACCAAAATCTCTTTTCTCTATTCTCTTCTCTTTATTCTATCTAAAAAAGTCCGTTAATCTGTGCGTCAATTTTGTTGATTACAGAATACAAATCTTCGGGATTGTCCACAAAATTTAGTTTGTCCACATCAATAATCAGTAAATTTCCTTTGGTGTATTTGGTAATCCAGGCTTCGTAGCGTTCATTCAACCGGCTTAAATAATCGATGCTGATAGAGTTTTCGTATTCGCGGCCACGTTTATGAATTTGTCCCACCAGCGTTGGGATGGTAGCTCTTAAATAAATCAGCAAATCGGGCGGAGAAACCAGGCGTTCCATCAATTCAAACAGCGATTCATAATTCACAAAATCGCGGTTGGTCATCAAACCCATTGCATGAAGGTTGGGCGCGAAAATTCGGGCATCTTCATAAATAGTTCTGTCCTGAATCAAATTTTTACCGCTTTCCCGTATTTCCAATATTTGGCGGAAACGGCTATTTAAGAAATAAACCTGCAAATTAAACGACCAGCGTTCCATTTCGCCGTAAAAATCATCTAAATAGGGATTCTCTTCAACAGATTCGTAATGGGGCTCCCAATTGTAATGTTTGGCTAACAGTTTGGTCAGGGTGGTTTTACCCGCGCCAATATTACCGGCAATTGCTACGTGCATAGTTAAATTTTAAGTGAATTTCAAAAAAGCTAATTTACTTAAATTTTTTATGCTTTTGCAACACAAATTTAAGGCGCTTTAAAAAATTAACTTATAGCCGTACCCGCGAACATTAATAATTTGGATGGAAGGGTCGTCTTTTAGTTTTTTTCGAAGTTTGGTGATAAAAACGTCCATACTGCGCGCATTGAAGAAATCATCGTCTCCCCACAATTTTTTGAGGATAAAAGAGCGGTCTAACACCTGATTTTTATGCTGAATTAAATGGTGCAACAATTCCGATTCCCGGTGCGTCAAAGTTTCGATATTGCCATTCAAAACAAGCGTCTGATTTTTAACATTGAAAAGATAATCGCCTATTTTAATGATTTCTGTGCCGTTTTCGTAATCGCCTCTTTTTAAAAGTGCGTTAATGCGCACAATCAATTCTTCCATGCTGAAAGGTTTTCTTAAATAGTCGTTTCCGCCCAAATTAAAGCCTTCAACAACGTCTTCGGTTTGCGATTTTGCCGTTAAAAAAATGATGGGAATATCGGGATTTTCGTGTCTAATTTCTTTGGCGAGTGTAAATCCGTCTTTTTTTGGCATCATCACGTCCAGCACCAGTAACAACGGATTTTCGCGTTTGTAGGTGGTGTAGGCAATTTCGCCATCGGCGCAAAGGAGCACCTCAAAATTACGGGTTTCCAAACTTTCTTTAATAATTTGTCCCAAAGAAGGTTCGTCTTCCGCCAGTAATATTTTTACGGGCTTAGGCATTTGGCAAAATAATTTTAAACAAGGTAGCGTTTTTTGCATCGTAAACAATGGAAATGCTGCCGCCATGTTTTTCAATAATATTTTTGGTGTAATACAAACCAATGCCAAAACCTTTTACGTTGTGTGTGTTACCGGTCGGAATTCTGTAAAACTGCTCAAAAACCTTGTCTTTTTGGTTTCTGGGAATGCCGTTTCCGCTGTCCTTAATCACAATTTCAACAGTATTTTTGATTGAAGTCAATTCAAGGTCAATGGTTTTTCCGCCGTATTTCATGGCATTGTCTATAATATTTCCGATAGCATTTCCGAAGTGGAATTTATCCAAGTTTAACACCTTGTCTCCAATATTATTTTTGAAATTGATGGTTTTTTCCGGAGCCGTTATTTTATAGTTTGCAATCACAAGTTCAATAAGTTCGGCAATCACAATTGGTTGTTTGTTCAGCGCCAGTTGTTGGTGCGTTAAGGCGGCGGTTTCCAATATTTTTTCGACCATCACATTTAAATTGGCCACTTGTGAATTGGCGATGGAAATGTATTTTTCGGTTTTTGCTTTATCTTCCAAGGCATTGAAGTTTTTCATGGCTTCCAGTGCGGTAGAAATGGTGGCGATGGGCGTTTTAAATTCGTGGGTGATATTGTTGATCAAGTCGTTTTTTACTTCCGCCAGCTGTTTTTGTTTATAAATAGTTTTTAGCAAATACACCAAACTTGCAATAATACTAATCGACAAAATCAACGACAATAAAATGCTGATAAAGGAATTTTTCAGCAAAATGGCCGTTTCATTGGTAAAACGTAGTTCCAAATGGCTTTTATGCGGTAAATACGTTGATTTTGAAACAACGGTCAAATGTTTTTCGGGAAAATTTTCAAGTTTATAGTCGATGGTTTTTTTATCGAAATTATCGTCCGATTTCCATTGATAATAGTCGTAAGTCATTCCATAATCAATACCAATATGGGTGCGCTTGAGTTCTTCAGACAAATATTTGTCCAGCTTTGCGAGGTCCAAAGTATCTCTGGAAATAGAAATAAAAACCTTGGAAATTAAACTGTCTATGTTTTTTGGAATCACATGGTCTGGTGTAAAAAACGCGTGATTTCTTTGGCTGTTGATGAATAAAGGTTTCTGATTTTTTTGTTTTGCGATATTTTGCAGCGTGCTGTCCACTTTTTTCCGCAAACCCCATTTGCTGTTGGTGCTCACCACAATGGTATCAGTTTGGTCTTTTGAATTTTTTGAATTGGGTGAAGTGAAGGTAATAATCCCCGATTTTGTTAAATTGGCAAAATACGCTTCCACAGAATTGTCCAAACTTTGCTGAACCTTACTGATTAAATTTTGTTTATTTAACTGGTATTCGCGGTAATTCCAATACAACTGAACCGCAATGGTAGTAAATATGGTTACCCCAATAAAATACACCACCCATTTGTAATTCTTTTTATTCATAATCACAAAGTTAAGCACATAAATTGGCATATAATAATCGCTTAACAATCGTTAACACTAATTAACGGAATTGTATTTTTTTAGCATGTATATTTGTTGAGAAAAATAACTAAAATCGAGTAAAATGATAAATATGCTGCTAAAAATTATGGTGTTGGTTTTTTTGTTAGTGCAAACTGCTTTAAGTGCCCAGGATTTTCAGGGTAGTGCCGTTTACCAAACAAAAACAAAGGTTGAAATGGATTTGGCTGCTTCGGGAATCCCCGCAGACAGAATAAAGCGGATTGAAGAAATGATGAAAAACCAAATGGAAAAAACTTATATTTTGACGTTTGATAAAACAGCTTCCATTTATAAAGAAGAAGTAAAATTGGATCAAGGTGCTGCCGGAGGCGGTCCCGGAATGCGTTTTGCAATGATGGGCGGCGGCGCATCAGGAAAATATTATAAAAATACGCAAACAAAAACATCGGCCAAAGAAAACGAGTTCAGCGGTAAAAATTTCCTGATTAAGGACGACTTAAAAACTTATGAATGGAAAATGGAGCAGGAAACCAAAATGATTGGCAATAACCTGTGCTTTAAAGCAACCACCATTATTGAAATGCCTGCAAATGCCGGTAATTTTTCCTTCGGAAGAAGAAATAATGATAATAAAGAAGAAAAAGAAGAAGAACAAAAAATAGAACTGGTTCCCGTAACTGCTTGGTACAGTATGGACATTCCGGTAAACCACGGCCCTGGAGATTATTGGGGATTACCGGGCTTAATTTTGGAAATTAATGCCGGAAATACGCAAATTATGTGCACCAAAATTGTGATGAATCCCAAAGAAAGATCGGATATCAGTGAACCAAATAAAGGTAAAGTGATGACCCAAAAAGAATATGATGTGATGTTGAAAGAAAAAATGAAAGAAATGCAGGAACGTTTTTCTAACGAGCGACAAAAAAGTGGCGGCGCTGGAGCAGGAATGCATATGAGGGTTAATTAGCCAATAAAAATTCACAATTCAAAAAAGAACGTCATTGCGAAGGAGTAGCTGACGAGCGCAAGCGAAGCAGCTCGACCGTGGCAATCCCTTCAATAGAAACTGATTTCCAATGCTTTTTTCAAAAGCGTCGCAATGACAAAATAATTGGCAATCATAATTTGAAATTAACTTATAACATTTAAAATTTAACTTTCAACATTTCAACTTTCAACAACAAACTCTTCAGAAAAAGCCTTAAATGAAAAAACTCACCACCTTTCTCATCACCATACTATTCCCATTTATTATTTTTTCGCAGTCCGTAAAATTGGAAGGCATTGTTAAAGACAAAGCCGAGAAGCCTTTGGAAATGGCAAATGTCATCGCTTTTAAAAAAGGCACCAACATATTGCAGTCATATTCCATCACCGATTCAAAAGGAAATTATCGGTTAAGTCTGAATCAAAATGAAGAATACACCTTAAAAGTGAGTTATTTGGGTTTCAATACCAAAAATGTTGAAATTACGGTTGGAAAATCAGTTGCCGATATTTCCCAAAATATTGTGTTGGAAGAATCCAATGAGTCCTTGAATGAAGTCCAAATTACCTATGAAATGCCTGTGAAAATTGTGGGCGATACCATAGTGTACAACGCCGATTCATTTACATCAGGAAAAGAAAAAAAGCTGGAAGATGTGCTGAAAAAATTGCCGGGAATTGATATTGACGACAACGGTGAAGTGGAAGTGGAAGGCAAAAAAGTGCAGAAAGTGTTGGTGGAAGGAAAAGAATTTTTTGACGGCGATTCAAAACTGGCGACACAAAATATTCCCGCTAGCGCCATCGATAAAGTACAGGTGCTTAAAAATTACAACGAAGTTTCGGGAATGCGCGGTGTTACCAACAATGAAGACAATATAGTCATCAACATCAAATTGAAACAGGGAAAAAAACGCTTTTGGTTTGGTGAAGTGAATGCCGGTGCGGGCGATAACGAAAAATACACCGCAAAACCAAAACTTTTTTATTACAGTCCGGAAAAAAGCATCAACCTGTTGGCCGATTTCAACAATATTGGCGAAGCGCCATTTACCATGCGTGACTATTTTAGGTTTACCGGTGGTTTGCGCAGTGGAATGGGCGGCAGCGGCACCAGTTTTAACGTGTCATCGGGCGGATTGGGGTTTTTAACCGCACAGAATAACCGGGCACAGGAAATCACTTCAAAGTTTGGCGCGTTAAATTTCAGTATGGCGCCAAAAAAAACAATCGATTTTAATGGTTTTGCCATTGTTAACGATTCAAAAACCGATATGTTCACGCAGTCAAATACCGTTTACAACAAATTAAACATCACCGAAATAAGTGAAACTTCGGCCACTCAAGGCAGCAAATTGGGGATGTTAAAATTCAGTACCACTTACAAACCAACCAATGAAGTACATATCAGTTATGATATTTTCGGAAAACTTTCTGAACAAACCGAAATGCTCGATGTCACTTCAACGCGACGAAGTGCCGATGCTTACAAAGAAGAAAAACCGGCAACATTAAACCAAAATTTCAACCTGTATTACACCATCGACGAAAAAAATATTTTTGCGGTAGAATTGCAGCATCTTTATGAAAAGGACCAGCCTTTGTACAATTCTTTGGCAACCTCGCAGCCGTTTGAAATAATCCCTTCAAACAATGCCGAAGCCATCATCGATTTGATCCAGAACAAAAAAACAAGCACCAACAAGCTGGATGCAAAGTTGGACTACTATTATTTGTTAACG
>JAWOHJ010000245.1:0-2725 GCA_046485225.1 Lutibacter sp.
GCAAATCACTATGAATTACCAATACCAAAATATTCAAAGATCGGTCAATGTGACCCTGACTTCCGACGGAAAAGTATCTGGAGGTGTAACAGGAACTTGGGCGGATGACAATCCAAAAGGAATACTTACCATAAACGGAAATAAATGCAATGTGGCCGATGCCTGGGATTGGGAAGCATCACCAAGAAAAGTAACCTTAACATATTCAGGTTTCACGCCGAGTGGTCAACCTATTTGGGCTAAGAAATTATTTTAATTCCAGATCTTTTTAGTAATTAAATAAACTGCCCTTTCAGATTTGTAAGGCGTTTGAAATAAAAACAAACTCTTAAGGAGTTGTAAAGTTGAATGAAACTTGAATAAGAAATCAAAATGAAAAATACTTTTTTAATCCTGTTATTAATTGCCCTCATAACATCTTGCAATCCAAAGAAAACAGAAGATGTTTCATCAGCTGAAAAATCTGAAAATATTCAAAAGGAAGTAAAAATCAACAATCCTATTATAAAAGATAAGTTTACCGCCGATCCTGCCGCAATTGTTTATAACGATAAAGTTTACATGTATGCGGGACACGATGAAGCGCCGGACGATTTTAATTTTTATAAAATGAATGAATGGTTGGTGTATTCTTCTTCCGATATGGTGACTTGGGAAGAGCATCCTGTGCCATTAAAAGTAACAGATTTTGCCTGGGCAAGCAATGACGCTTGGGCGGCACAAGTAATTGAACGCAACAATAAATTTTATTGGTACGTAACCGTTTCTCACGCTACTATTGACGGAAAAGCTATCGGTGTTGCAGTTTCTGACAGTCCAACCGGACCTTTTAAAGATGCTTTGGGAAAAGCAATTGTCACAAATGATATGACCAAAAAAACCGATATTTCCTGGGATGATATTGACCCTTCAGTAATTATTGATGATGATGGACAAGCTTATTTATTTTGGGGAAATACGGTTTGTTACTATGCAAAACTAAAGGAAAATATGATTGAATTGGATGGGCCAATAATGACCGTTGAATTGCCAAATTTTACGGAAGCGCCTTGGGTTCATAAAAAAGGAGATTGGTATTATTTATCCTATGCCTATCAATTTCCTGAAAAAATCGCTTATGCAATGAGCAAGTCTATCAATGGGCCTTGGGAATTTAAAGGAATTTTGAACGAATTGGCGGGTAATTCCAACACAAATCATCAAGCCATTATTGAATTTAAAGGAAAAGATTATTTTTTTTACCACACAGGAGGCATTCAGCCTAATGGCGGCAGTTTTAGAAGATCGGTTTGTATAGATCAACTTTATTACAATAATGACGGTACAATGAAAAGAGTATTAATGACTTCAGAAGGAATACAATAATTACATTATGAAAAACAATAAAAACATGCATCGACTAAGAGCTACTTTAGCCATATTAGTAACAGTTTTAAGCACTACAATTTCTTGTGCTCAGGTAAGACCAATTACACATGATCCTGTGGTTGCAAAACAAGGAGACACTTATTATTTATTTTGTACCGGACCCGGTATTACAAGTTTTACATCAAAAGACTTAAAAACCTGGACTCAGGCAGCTCCTGTTTTTGCAGCGTCACCAGAATGGGCTAAAGATGTGGCGCCAGATTTTAATGGACACATTTGGGCACCAGATATTATGTTACATAATGGGACTTACTATTTATATTATTCAATATCTGCTTTTGGTAAAAACACCTCTGCAATTGGCTTGGTAACAAATACAACTTTAAATTCAGCAGATGAAAATTATCAATGGAAAGATCAAGGTATTGTCATTCAATCTGTACCAAATAGAGATTTATGGAATGCCATCGACCCAAATTTAATTTTTGATGAAAACGGTACGCCATGGATGTCATTTGGTTCGTTTTGGAGCGGATTAAAAATGGTAAAATTAAATGCTAATTTAAAAGAGGTAGCGAAACCGGAAAATTGGATATCGATAGCGAAACGAGACAGAGATAGTGATTTAGACGATTCAGATGCAGGAAATGCTGCTTTAGAAGGTCCTTTTATCTTTAAAAAAGGAGACTATTATTATCAATTTTTATCTTGGGATTACTGTTGTCGTGGTGAAAAAAGCACCTATAAATTAGTGGTTGGCCGCTCAAAATCTGTGACTGGACCTTATGTTGATAAAGAAGGAAAAGAACTTAATAAAGGTGGTGGGTCATTGGTGATTGAAGGCAATAAAAATTGGTATGGTGTGGGTCATAACAGTGTGTTTACCTTTGATGGTAAAGACTATACGTTCATGCATGGATATGATGCCAATGATAAAGCATTGCCAAAGTTAATTGTAAAAGAAATTACTTGGAATGATGGTTGGCCAACCGTAAAACCAATGGATTAATTAGTATAATATTATCAAATTAGATACTAATTGTAGCAGTGGTAATATTGTTATTTAATTGTGAAATAGATAAGAAAATATGAAAAAAGACACAGTTTTGATTTTGTTATTTTTCTTGCTGACAATAGCTGGTTTTGGACAAATTGAGAAAACTAAAATAATAGACAATGGCGGTAGTGGTCCTTATAAAGCTATTGCAGCATCAGAAAAAACATTACCCAATTTTGTTGTATACCGGCCACAGGATATTAAACTAGCAACAAAAACAGCGGGTGAATTGCCCATTTTGGTTTGGGCGAATGGTGGGTGTATGAATTCTTCTATCCATCATGAAAGGTTGTTAACTGA
>JAWOHJ010000091.1:0-5368 GCA_046485225.1 Lutibacter sp.
GAAAAATTAGGAACAGGAAATTATTACATTAATGAGAAATTGATTAAAATTCTAACTCATAAAGAATAATTACTTTGGCAACACCTCATAAAATTTATGCTTAAATTTGAACTAATACAAACTGACAAACATTCAATAATAATATTGCTACGGCGGAAAAATCTCCGATTTTTAAGCCGCACAAATCATAATACAAACTCGTTGGCATTCATTGCGGAAAACGCTCAAACTGAAAAAAAAGTATGAAAAAAACACTAAAAATAATTTCTATCGTTTCACTTATTTTGTTTGGAATTTTTTGGAGTTTAAGTAAGTTTATTGACTCGACAGAATTCAATGCTATTTGGGAATTTAGAGATGTTGTTATTCTTATTTATCTTTTCACAGGTCTTAAATATTATCAAATGGAAGTTAAAGACAAGAACGCTATTATTAAGGAACTAAAAACAAAATTGAGAGAAATATAAATCTTTACTCTAAGAAACAAAAAAAGAATGAAAGCGGAAAATAAAGTATTTATAAAGACATTTTTTTTAGCCGGAACAGTTTACTCCTCAATTATGGCTGGATTTGATTATGCTGACGGACAAGAATTTAAAATATATAAATTATTATTTCACTTTTTATTTTTTGGATTATTTATGGGTCTTCTTTTTAGATATACCAATAAAAAACTAGAAAAAAAGAAAGTCACAGAGACTGACATAAAAAGAACAGCATCTAAAACTGAGTAAAAACAACGAAATGGCAACACCTCATAAAATTTATGCTTAAATTTGAACTAGTACAAACCGACAAACATTCAACTAACGATTTGCTACAACCGAAAAATCTCCGATTTTTACGTCGCACAAATCATAATACAAACTCGTTGTGCACCATTCTTAAAACCTAATTTGAAGGTTATGAAAAAAAAGCTCTTTATTTATTTTCACAAGTTACGTGAGCAATTATGGTTTAGACCTTTGCTATTCTGTTTAGTCTCTGTTGGGGCAGCATTATTTGCCCATCAGGCGGATGGAACCAAATTAGATTCACTAGTTCCAAATATAAAAACAGAATCAATTAAGGGTTTGTTGGACACTATATCTTCCAGCATGTTGGTCATCTCAATATTTGCTGTTGCTTCGATGATATCAGCATTATCTTCAGCAAGTAACACTGCTACCCCAAGATCTTTCAAAATTATAGTAACAGATGATATGTCTCAAAATGCCCTATCTGTTTTTATAGGATCATTCATATTTAGTATCGTTGCAACCGTAGCCCTTGACAATGGGTTTTATGGTAAGTCTGGCATATTTATTCTTTTTTTGTTAACCCTATCGCTATTTGCCTTAGTCATACTAACTTTCTTAAAATGGGTAAACGGAATTTCAAGATTAGGGCGATTGGAACATACCATATCTCTAGTGGAATCGGTTGCTGCTAAATCGTTATCCAAACATATTAAACAACCTTTTCTAAATGCTCTTCCCATAACGAACTCTCTTTTAGATGGACAATCAGTAATTAGTAAATCTGTTGGCTATGTTCAACATATAGATATGTCAGCTTTACAAGAATTGGCTAAAGAGAAGGGCTTAAAAATTCAACTTAATTGTCTTCCGGGTGATTTTATTCATCAAAATTTTGCCATTATATCCTTTACTAATTTTGAGGATTTAGACTTAGATGAAATAACAAAAAAGATGAATGATGCCATTCATATTGGTGATACCAGATGGTTTGAAGAAGATCCTCGTTTTGGATTTATTGCATTAACAGAAATTGCCAGTAAGGCCCTATCCCCGGGAATTAACGATCCTGGAACTGCCATTCAAATTATTGACAGTCATGAACGATTGTTTTTTTTATGGAATGAATCCTTTGAAAATGACAAAAAAAATGAAATTCTCTACGATTGTTTAACAGTTCCCAAAATTTCGATGGTAGATTTTTTTGATGATGCTTTTAGACCTATTTCTAGAGATGGGGCTGGTAATATAGAGGTCATGTTACGGTTACAAAAGGTATTCAAATCAGTAGAAACTATAAATCGTGAGGATATTAAAAAATTGGCAATTCAATATTCAAAAGAGTCTTACAAGAGAGCCGAATTGTCTATGAAATTTAAACCTGACCTCGATGAATTAAAAAAGGAATGCTTATTCTCTAATTAAGTAAACAAAAAGACGGATGCACAACACCGTATAAAATTAATTGCTAGTGCAAGCCTACTTACGAACATTCCTGCGGAATATTCTATCTCTGATTTATTTGCTAAATTAATTGCTTAACCACGCAACTAATCTTATACAAAACGTTAATGCCAATAAAAAAAATGAAAAAGATATTTACCCTATTAACATTGATTCTTACAATATTATCAAATACATACAGTCAAAATACATTTGGAATAAAAGCCAATATTGGATTTAGTAGTTTTTCTTCAAAATATTATTCAGGATATTCAGATATAAATTTAAAAGACAAATATTCTCCTTCCGGACAATTAGGAGTTTATTATCAAATTAAAATTAATAATACTTACTCTTTAGGAACTGAATTAATATTTCAACAAATTGAGGGAGAACAAGAAACAAAAACTTTTCAGGAGACAAATAATAATGGTATTCTTATATCAGAATTACGTACAATCTCAAATTTCAAACAACATATCTCTTACATCGGAATACCAATCTACCTCGAAATGATTATTAATAAATTAAATTTGAATTTAGGAGTTCAAGCTAATTATGTTTTAGGCAGTAGCGGAAAAATAGTTTCTAAAGGTTATAATACTAATTCCCCCGATTTATATAATAATCCCCTGAATTTTGATAATGAACCTGATGTTGTCTCTATAAATACTCAAAATGATTTAAATATTACGAATTTTGATTATGGATTAAGAATTGGAATAACATCAAATATCACACAAAAACTCTCTTTCGAGGCAAATTATTATTTTGGACTTAATAATATTATTAAAGATAATTCAAACTTCGCAGAATGGAAAATTCGTCAAATGACAGTAGGAATTAGATACTCTATTTTTTCAACCGATTAAATAACAAGAAAACTGGCATTAAGCCGTATATAATTTATGCTTAAATTTGAACAAATAGAAAATTGCAAACACTCAATAAAAATATTACTACGTCCGAAAAATCTCCGATTTTTACATCGCACAAATCTTATAAAAATACGTTAGCAATAATTATGAAAAAAATACTGCTCCTTATGTTAATTTTAAATTTCTTTAATGCAAATTCTCAAAATAAATATTTTGATTATTTAGTAACAAATAACAATGACACAATATATGGAACAATACAAACTGATGGATTAAATAAATTGGTTTTACGCGAAAAGAATAATTCAGATAAATCGAATGGTATTAAGTATTATAGTCATGGCATTCAAAAAAGTAAACTATTTAGATATAATGATGAAATATATTATTACGAAAAACCTATAAATTTAGATCCAATTTATGAAAATGCTATTAAAAGAGATTCAAATTATCATTACAAAAGTATTGACAATTATACATATAAAACATTAAAACTATCCGACTATCTTATCACACATAACAATGACACAATTTATGGAAAAATCACAGAACCTATATTTGGTAAACCTTATTTAGTAAATAATTTTAACGAAAAATATAAGATTGATACTAAAAATATTAAATCTTATCGTATGCAAAATAATAGTTACTTCAACTTTTCCCACATTAAAAATAAATATGAGTTTCTAAAATTATTAGTAAATGGAAACATCAAACTTTTTTATGATGAAAATTATAATAAATCTTATGGTTTTGGCGTGAATGGTCAATCAGTTGGAATTTCTAAATCAGGAGCATTTTATTTACAAACAGACAGAAATTTTTTTCAAGTTAGTATAATAAAATTTAAAAAACAGATGAGAGAATTATTTCCAGAAAATAAGAACTTTATTGACAAAATTGAAAATGAAGAATTCACTTATGAAAATTTGATTTTGATTGTCAATTATATTAATGACTCAAAATAACTATTGCTAACACCATACATAATTTATGCTCAAATTGGAACTAGTACAAACCGATAAAAATTAAATAAACGATTTGTCGTTTACAACCAAAAAAAATATTATGAAAAAAAGAATCTGCTATTTGATAACTTTCCTAACATTCATAGGAATTAACCACAAACTGAATGCACAGAACCAAAACATTACCATTTCCTACCAACAAAATGCCGACAAAAGTGTTGAATTCAGCTATAAAAAAGAACTTCCCGGCAGCTATTATGTGAAATTAGAATTTCAGAATTTAAAAAACAGTGTCAATACAGAGTACCTGGGCGTTATTAAAAATAATTCAGGAAAATTAATTAAACTAAGACCAATAGACAAAAACAAACACATCAATTTTTCTTATAAATACTATACCATAAGAGGAAATCCGAACCCAAAAATTGACAAATCATTTAATTATTTGCTTCCATTTAAGGCAGGAAAATCAATAAGAATTTTAGAAAGCACCAGCTTAAAAGAACACTATTTCAATGCTGAAGAAGATCCCAATTGGAAATCTTACATTGTTGACAGAAAAAGTGCCGATACCATATACAGTATGAGAAAAGGAATTGTTATAGAACTCGTGAATAAGTTTGAAACCGACCCATTAGATGCATATATCTATACAAGCAGCATGAACAAAATTGTGATTGAACATGAGGATGGAACCATTTCAAATTATACCGGCTTTGATAAAAAGTCAATTTTTGTAAACCTCGGACAAACCGTTTATCCGCAAACAAAACTGGGCGTTTTAAATTTATTTAACAACTCCGTTTACAGGTTGTATTTTGACATTTCATTTTTAAAAGAAGCCGATTTAGGTTCTGCTAAAAAAAACTCGTTAAGTTGCAAAAGTAATATGGAACATATAACCCCTTATTTTTATAGCGTAAATGGGCCTTTCATTATAAAAAAGGATAATGAATATGTTGTTGAAAATGATGAAACTATTCGTTTAACAGAATTCACAAAAAGTGAGAAGAAAAAATATGATAAAAACCCACAAATTTTTAACTAACCAGACAATCGCCAAAAACCGCGGGTAAATCATTAAAAAATGAAAATACACTACAAAAAGAAGCGATTAAATATCAATCTGATTCTAGGATTGCTTTGGCTTGCTTACGCAATTACCAACATTACATCTGATGAAAAACCCAATTGGAAAGATTATGCCTGGTTTGTTATTTCTGGAATTTATATTATCTCCTATTTCTATCAAAAAAGTGAAAAATATTTAACCATTGAAAACGGAATTATTAAACAAAACTGGCCATTTGGCAAGGAATTAAATTTGACTGAAATAAAAGGA
>JAWOHJ010000023.1:0-7132 GCA_046485225.1 Lutibacter sp.
GGTTTTTTTATGTAAATTATCCATATTTGAACTACATCTTTAAAACATACTTTGTTAGAATACCACTAAAAAAATTTAATTCAGATGAACCCATGGCTGATTGTATTTTCTAAGATGCTGTTATTTTATAATAAGATGCCTTAATAATTAAATAAGATGCCTTAATAAAAAAATAAGTTGCCCAACTAAAAAAATAAGTTGCCCGACTTTTGAAATAAGTTGCCCAACTTTTAAAATAAGTTGCCCAACTTTTGAAATAAGTTGCCCGACTTTTGAAATAAGTTGCCCGACTTTTGAAATATTCGACTGGCTAATTTAAATTATGACCATTTTTAATTTAACAAACACATTTTAAAAGGCAATTATAGCAATCAAAACAAAATCCCTACATTTGCAGCATGGAAAATGAAACTTCAAAAATATTTGGCATTCGTACGGTTATAGAAGCCATTAACGCTGGTAAAACAATCAGCAAAGTGTATCTGCAAAAAGACTTAAGCGGTCATTTATTTTCTGAATTAAACGGCCTTATTAAGCAACATAATATTGCTACAAGTCATGTGCCGGTTGAAAAATTGAACCGCATTTCAAAAAACGGAAATCACCAAGGTGTTGCGGCACAAATTTCACCGATTGAATTTTCAGATTTAGAGGAATTAATTGCTGCTGCTTTTGAAAAAACCACCACACCCCTATTTTTGTTGCTGGATCAAATTTCTGATGTCCGTAATTTTGGGGCCATCATCAGAACTGCAGAATGCGCAGGGGTTCATGGAATTGTAATTCAAAAACAAGGAAATGCGCCTATCAGTGCCGATACCATAAAAACATCAGCAGGTGCGGCGTTTAAAATGCCTATTTGCAAAGTTGACCATATCAAAGATGCTATTTTCCAATTTCAGGCCGCCGATATTCAATTGGTTGCTGCCACCGAAAAAACAGATACCTTAATTTACGACATCGATTTAACGCTGCCAACTGCCATTATTATGGGCTCCGAAGATCGCGGTATCAATCCGTCCATCTTAAAAATAGTCACCCACAAGGCAAAATTACCGATGCTTGGAGATATTGATTCGCTCAATGTTTCTGTGGCTTGTGGTGCTTTTTTGTATGAAACAATCAGACAAAGGTTGGTTGGAAAGTTATAAGTTTATTGGTTATAAGTTATTGGTTTTTTGTTTCAAGTTTCAAGTTTCGAGTTTCGAGTTTGTGTCAATTAAACATATCAACTTTTAACATATAACATTTAACAAATTTTTACAAGAGCGACTTCACGTAATTTTTATGAATTTGTCGAAGATTTTTAAGTTCTTTTCTAAGTAATTTTACAAAATCGACTCCTTGAATTTTTGTGCTTTCCAACTGCAAACAATTTTGATACAAGCCATCAATAAAATACCGAAGTGATTTTGCGTATTTCAGTTTTAAATATCGGTTTTCCTGACACTCAATTTCCACAATTTTAGGTACCAGTCCAAAAGCATTCATCACCAAATTATCCGCATATTTGTCTATTTTATTCATAGAAAAATACATTGCCAACACACTTTTGTCATTGCTGATATACGAAGCAATATGACGTGACAATTTGAAGATATCAAGGGATTTTTGATAAATCACCAGCTGATTTAGGTGCTGTTCTTTGGGATTAGCCATTGGTTATTGTATTTAGCATTCAAATTTACTTCAGAAAATTATTTTTTATATTTAAAATTTAATGCATTTGTATTGATTTAGGTTATAATTTAATAATTTTAGACTTTAAAACTTTAAAAAATGAACATAGACGCCATTAACTGGAAAATCTTGGATTGTTTACAGCAGAATGCACGGCAATCCAATACCGAAATTGCGCGTAAAGTTGGTGTTTCTTCACCTGCTGTTGCCGAACGCATCCATAAAATGGAAGATATGGGCATTATAGAAGGCTATCACGCAAAGGTCTGCTATATTGAAACAGGAAATCAGCTAAAAGCCATTATTACCTTACGCGCGTTTATGGGCAGGTTAATACCTTTTATTGAAAAAGTAAAAGACTTTAACGAAGTGGTAAATTGCTACAGAATTACCGGAAACGAAAATATTGTGATGGAAGTTGTGCTAAAAAACCAGCAACATTTGGGGAAATTTATAGACCAGTTAATGACCTATGGCGAAACCACCACACACATTGTATTGTCTAATGTTATTGAGAACAATCCGATTGTAAAATCGGCGCATCTATAATAAAAAGTTAAACGTTATTTGTTATATGTTATGTGTTGGGCGTTATAAATTGAACTTTTAACTTTATAATTCCCCCTTCGGGGGTTAGGGGGCCTTATTAAGAATTGTCAACGCCAAACGAATTTTAAAATATTCTAGTTCTCCATTAAAATGGTCAAAATAAGGCTTTAATGTTGTCGGACTTTCCAATGCTTCTTTTGCTTTTCTTACCTGTTCCACTTCTTCAGAAGTCACAAAATCTTGAATATTGATATCTTTTCCGTCTGAATATAATTTGGCCAAATGCGAGAATATGGTGGTTGGGCTCAAGTTTCGTTTTTCCGCAATTTCATCGATGGATAATCCTTCCTTGTACAATTCAAAAGTAACTTGATACGTATCCCCTTTTTTCTTTTTCTTCTCTGTCTTTTCACCCATAAAAGAAATAATTTCCCCAATAAATTCATCGCCGTACACCTCCAGTTTTCGTTGCCCTACTCCGCTTATCTCGAGAAAATCTGACTGACTCATCGGCCTTGCTCTTTCCATTTCCTTCAACGTGGCGTCACTAAAAACCAGATACGCAGGAATGTTTTCTTCCAAAGAAATTTTATAGCGAAGCTTTCTTAAACGTTCAAACAACGTATCTTTTTTGGCTTTTGTCTCTTTTATTTCTTTTTGAATAACTGCTTGTTCTTTGTATGCTATAGGTTTTGTCAGATAAACCATTTTTTTCTCAAACAATACTTTTTGTGAAAAAGACGTGAGATGCAAGGCATTGTTTCTATGAAAAGCTATTTCGCAAAATCCCTGATTGATTAACTGAATGATATATTGCTGCCAATCGTGCCAGGAAATGTCTTTTCCCACACCGTGCGATTTCAGTTTGTCGTATCCCTTATCAACAACCGTTGCGTTTTTTGCGCCCCTTAAAACATCTATGATGATACCCGTGGCTTCCGATTCATTTAATCGTGTAATCACAGAAAGTGCTTTTTGGGCAATAACGGTTCCGTCAAAAAACTGGGGCGGATTTTTACACACATCACAATTACCGCAATTTTCGGCCAACAATTCTCCAAAATAACTCAGCAATATTTTTCTTCGGCAAGTTGTTGCTTCAGAAAATTGCTGCATTCTTTCCAGTTTGGCCAGCTGAACATCTTCATTTGAAGCACCTGCCGCAAAATTTCGCAGCTGAATCACATCGGCATAGCTGTGAAATAACAAGGCGTTCGCTTTTACGCCATCACGTCCGCAACGTCCAATTTCCTGATAATAACCTTCAATATTTTTGGGCATATTATAATGGATGACCCAACGCACATTCGACTTGTCGATCCCCATTCCAAAAGCAATGGTGGCGCAAATGATTTGTGTTTTATCGAACAGAAAATCCTCCTGTGTTTTTGTCCTTTCCTCAAAACTAAGACCTGCGTGATAAGGCATTGCTTTGATACCGTTTTGTTTTAATTTTGAGGCCAGTTGCTCTGTCGATTTTCGACTTAAACAATAAATAATGCCGGCTTCATTGGGTTTTTTATGGATGAATTTAATAATTTCCGTAACACGGTCAACAGCCGGACGCACTTCCAATTCAATATTTTTTCGATCAAAAGAAGTTAAAAATTGTGTGGCATTTGGGATGTTCAACTGGCCCACAATATCTTGTCTTGTTGCTTTATCGGCCGTGGCGGTCAATGCAATAATGGGCGTATTGGGCAAGGTTTGCTTTAAAAATCCCAACTGCTGATAAGATGGACGAAAATCGTGTCCCCAGGATGAAATACAATGCGCTTCATCAATGGCAACACAGCTGATGTATTTTTCATTCAGAATATTTGACAACAATGCCAAACTCTCGGGCGCCACGTATAATAATTTTATTTCAGCATTGATCACTTTATCAAAAATACCGTTTTGGGCGGAACTTAACTGGCTGCTGTTAAAAAAAGCGGCGGGAATTCCGTTTGCGGTCAATCCGTCAACCTGATCTTTCATCAAGGCAATTAAAGGCGAAATCACCAGCGTAATTCCATTGAATAGCAGGGCCGGCAACTGAAAACAAACCGATTTTCCGCCACCCGTGGGCATAATCACCAAATTGTCCTTTTTTGAAAGTACAGACTCAATAATATCTTGCTGTTGCTCACGAAAACTGTCGTAACCAAAATATTTTTTTAAAGTCGGAATTAATATTGCCTGGGTTTCTTTTGTTAGCATTTTTTTGTGATATTTAAATCCGTCAACCTGAACTTGTTTGCTCATTCCTTATGATAATATTTTAAGGTATTCGCGAATATTCATTTCAGGTTCTCATAATAATATAAACTTGTATGATAAGATTCTGAAACAAGTTCAGAATGACGAAATTTAGTGATTAAAACTTCGCCACAAAAGTAAGATTTTTGAAACGAACATGCTTTGCTAATTTAAAACAAAAAATCCGGCTTGCCGCCGGATTCTTGATTCAAACAAATATTTTGCTTTATTTTTTATAGGCATCGGTATGCACATTTGCCACTGCCCGGCCAGATGGATCATTCATGTTTTTAAAACTTGCATCCCACTCCAACGCAATTTTGGTGCTGCATGCAACCGATGCTTCCTGCGGTACGGAAAGCGCTGCAGCATCTGAAGGAAAATGTTCCTGAAAAATAGAACGGTAATAAAACTCTTCCTTGTTTGTTGGTGTTTGCAATGGAAATTTATACTTGGCATTAGCCAACTGTTCATCGGTAACTTCTGCTGCCACCACTTTTTTCAAGGTATCAATCCAGCTGTAACCAACACCGTCAGAAAATTGTTCTTTTTGTCTCCACGCCACACTTGCAGGTAAATAACTTTCAAAAGCCTTACGCAACACCCACTTTTCCATACGTTCGCCGTTGATCATTTTATCTTGTGGGTTCATACGCATCGCCACATCCATAAATTCTTTATCCAAAAACGGCACACGGCCTTCAATTCCCCAGGCAGCCAAACTTTTGTTGGCCCTCAAACAATCGTACATATGCAGTTTGCTTAATTTACGGACAGTTTCTTCGTGGAATTCTTTAGCGTTTGGTGCTTTGTGAAAATACAAATAGCCGCCGAACAACTCGTCGGCACCTTCACCGGAAAGTACCATTTTTACACCCATAGACTTGATCACTCTTGCCATTAAATACATCGGCGTTGACGCGCGAATGGTGGTGATGTCATAAGTTTCCAGGTTGTAAATAACATCACGAATGGCATCCAAACCTTCCTGAATGGTAAATTTTATTTCGTGGTGAACCGTTCCAATATGATCTGCCACCAATTGCGCTGCCGCCAAATCCGGAGAACCTTCCAATCCCACAGAAAAAGAGTGTAATTGTGGCCACCAGGCCGCTTGGGTATCATCCGATTCTATTCTTTTTTCCGCATATTTTTTTGCGATGGCTGAAGTTACCGAGGAATCCAATCCGCCGGAAAGCAACACGCCATAAGGCACATCGGACATTAATTGACGGTGAACCGCCGCTTCCAAGGCATCGTGTATTGCATCAATACTGGTTTGGTTGTCTTTTACGGCATCATAATCTGTCCAGTCTCTGCTGTACCATTTGGTCAATTCCCCATCTCTGCTCGATAAAAAATGTCCCGGAGGAAACAACTCAATTTTGGTGCAAACACCTTCCAGGGCTTTTAATTCAGACGCCACATAAAAAGTTCCGTTTGCGTCCCAACCCATATATAACGGAATAATTCCCATATGGTCACGCGCTATAAAATACTCATCTTTGTCTGCATCATATAAAGCAAAAGCAAAAATACCGTTCATTTCATCAATAAAACCAGTGCCTTTTTCTTTATACAAAGCCAAAATCACTTCACAATCCGATGCTGTTTGAAAATTATATTTTCCTTCAAATTGTTTACGCAAAGCCCTGTGGTTATATATTTCGCCATTTGCGGACAACACCAATTTACCGTCTTCACTAAATAAAGGTTGTTTTCCGGAAACCGGGTCAACAATTGACAGTCTTTCATGAGACAATATTGCTTTTTCATCTGAATAAATTCCACTCCAATCCGGACCGCGGTGACGGATTTTTTTAGACATCTCCAAAATTTGAGGTCGCAAAAACTCAGCTTTTTCTTTTAAGTCGAACGCACAAACTATTCCACACATGTTATTTTATTTTAGTTTTAATTATAATGCAAATGTGGTTATTTAGTTTAAATTGACAAACATAAATATAGATAATGATTACATTTAAAAACAAATTAACGTGTTTTAAGTAAAATATGTTATGTTTTTAATGATTTTTTTGGAAGATTTATTGCTGATTGGAATTTTTAAAGATTGTAGCCAATAGAAAACATGATTATTCTGGGTAAAATATAGGTTTTGGAATCTGAAATGATATAGGAAGAAAAACTATTGTCATTTTTATATTTCACGTTGAATAAATTTTGTGCATCTATTTTAAAACTCCATGCACTGTCTTCATTTTTATAAGAAAGTGTTGCGTTTGCCAATTGATAGGTGTTTTTTTGGTTAAAGTTTTTATTTTGATAGCTGTAATTTTCATAATCAAATGAAAATATAAATCCTTTTAAAAAATCATAATCAATCGTCAAGTACGGCTCGTTTGTAATAAATTTTGTGGTTTGATTGCTGGAAATGTAGTTGACGATGTTTTGTTTAAAACCTATTTCAACTGTTGGAAATTTATCAAACAATGTTTTTACAGAAAGTTCATACCCGAGACTGTTGTTTTGGTTGGTAACAAAATCGCTGTTTATTTTTTGCAGATAGTCTGGAAGGACTGCCGGTGCGAGATCGAGAAGGCGGGGGACGCCTGATGTCCGAACCGAAGGTCTCGCCCATCGAGGCCCTGTCTCCCGCGTCCCGCGCATGGGGCAAGATCGGCCCGCGGTCCGACGTCCCGCG
>JAWOHJ010000036.1:0-3106 GCA_046485225.1 Lutibacter sp.
CCGGCCGGAATAAATAGCTGGTATTTGTTTTCTTCGCTCAATTCAATGGCTACATGCTGTCCGAATGTAGCTGAACCTTTCCTGATGTCCACCGCAATGTCCAGCACTTTCCCTGAAATGACCCGAACCAATTTGGATTGCGCAAAAGGAGGAAGCTGATAATGCAATCCTCTTAAAACGCCTTTGGATGATTTTGCCTCGTTGTCCTGACAAAAATGAATGGTTTTTCCCAGGTATTTTTCGAAAACTTCCTGGTTGAAGGATTCAAAAAAGTAACCGCGTTCGTCGTTAAAGACTGTTGGTTCACATAATATAACATCGGGGATATTTGTTTTGCTGAATTTCATTTGGTATTCGGTGTTTTATTGCTATAATTTTCTTTTTGAACTTGTTATTTCTTGGTAATCTGTTACTTGTTTAACTTTATCTTAGTTCGGGGCAGTTTGCCGCACTACATTTCGGTAGTTCACAACAGGTTGCTATGATGATAGAGTTAGTTCACAACAGGTTGCCGCGTTGTTCTTTCGCTATCGCTCCTCCCGCGCGCCGGCTGGCCCTATCGCTAAAAATGTTCACTGAACATTTTTTTAACGCTCTGTCCCGCAATGACGAAATTTGTTTTCGATTTAACATTTGAACTTTTAACTTTTTTTGATTCCCCCTTCGGGGGTTAGGGGGCTATATTTCTCCAAATACCATTTTACTGTTTTTAACAATCCGGTTTCAAAATTTTCATCGGCTATCCAGCCCAGTTCTTCTTCAATTTTTGTGGCGTCGATGGCATACCTGAAATCGTGGCCGGCGCGGTCTTCCACATAAGTGATCAGACTATTATGACGCTGGTTTTTTAAGGGTACCAAGGTATCCAATATTTCGCATATTTTTTCGGCAATCTCATTATTATTCCGTTCATTTTTACCGCCGATATTGTACACTTCTCCGTATTTTCCCTTATGAAACGCCAGGTCAAGCCCTTTGCAATGGTCGGTCACATACAACCAGTCCCTGATGTTTTTTCCCTCGCCATAAATAGGTATCGGCTCTTTTGCCAGTGCTTTTCTGATAACGGTCGGGATTAATTTTTCATTATGCTGTTTTGGTCCGTAATTGTTTGAACAGTTGGTGATGATGGTATTCATTCCGTAGGTGTGGTGGTAACTGCGTACGATCATATCGCTGGCAGCCTTTGAAGCGCTGTAGGGCGAATTTGGGGCATAAGGCGTTTGCTCGGTAAACAGGCCTGTTTCACCCAGACTTCCGTAAACCTCATCGGTTGACACATGCAAAAACCTGCTGTCTTCCAGTCCGCTTTTAAAAACAAATGGCTTTTCCATCCAATATTTATAAGCCACATCGAGCAGCGTAAACGTTCCTTTTACATTGGTTTCAATAAACACATCGGGGTGCAGGATTGAATTGTCCACGTGAGATTCGGCCGCCAAATGGAAAACGCCTTTAATAATGTGGTGCTGAAAAATACGCTCCACCAAAGCCCTGTCGCAAATATCTCCTTTGATAAAGGTGAAGTTTTTGGCGTTTTTTACTGATTTTAAATTTTCTGCATCACCGGCATAGGTGAGCAAATCGAGCACCACAATTTGGTAATCGGGGTATTTATCAATAAGATATTCCACTAAATTTGAACCTATAAATCCGGCTCCGCCTGTTATGAGTAGTGATTTCATATTTTTTTACTTATTTCGTGTTTTTACTTTAACCTCTCAGCTTCATTCTTTACACACCCCTAACCTCCCGCAAAAAAGCGGGACAGGCACTCTCAAGAGGGGAATTAATTGTGGTGAATTTTAATTTTTTGTCTTTTCTCTCTATTCTCTTTTCTTTTCTCTCATTTTTTTAACTGTGAATTGAAGAAACACATTCCCTCAGCGCAGCTGACCAAGTTGGAATTTCAAGGTTAAAGGTATGCTGTATTTTGTCGGTATCCAACAAACTGTATTTCGGTCTTTTTGCCTTGGTTTTAAATGCTGATGAGGGTATGGGCAAAATTTCGCAATTTTGCTGTGCGATTTTCATAATTGCGGAGGCAAAATCAAACCAGCTGCATTGGCCTTTGTTCGCATAGTGATAAATTTGAAGGCCGTCACTGTCGATTTGAGGAATTATCTGCAAAATGGCCAGCGCCAGATCCTTGGCATAGGTGGGCGATCCAATCTGGTCGGAAACCACGGTGATGCTTTCCTTTTCTTTGCTCAACTTCAGCATCGATTTCACAAAATTATTGCCAAATTCTGAGTAAAGCCAGGAAGTTCTTATGATCATTGAATCCTTCGGATTGATCTCCGACAAGGCTTTTTCTCCGTTTAATTTGGTGATTCCATAGGCATTTTGCGGATTTGTGGCGTCGGTTTCCTTATAGGGAATTTCTGAATTCCCGTCGAACACATAATCCGTAGAAATATGGATTAATTTCAGGTGGTGCTGTTTGGCAATCAATCCCAGATTTCTGACAGCCAAATGATTCACTTCATCGGCCTTTTCTATTTCATCTTCTGCTTTATTCACATCGGTGTAAGCGGCGCAATTTACCACTAACTCGATGTTGTTTTTCAGCACATATTGTTCTGTTTCCTCAAAATTAAGAATGTCCAGGCTGAATTTATCCGTACAAAAAAGCTTAAAATTCGGGAATTGATGCCCCAAATTTTCCAGTTCCAACCCCAATTGCCCTTTTGAGCCTGTGATTAATACATTCATTTTTTAAAAATTTGTTTCAAAGAGATCGGCCTTATTAAAAGTAGGCTGAATCTTGTCTTTTTCAGAAATCAGCAATTCGTTCAAAGGCAATTTCCAATCGATTTGCAGTGTTGCATCGTTAAAAATGATTCCCCCTTCTGATGCTTTATGATAATAATTGTCCACTTTATAACTGAAAACGGCCTCATCGCTTAACACCACATAGCCGTGTGCAAATCCGGCCGGAACAAAAAGCTGGTGTTTGTTTTCGCCGCTCAGTTCAACAGCCACATAGTGTCCGAACGTCACAGAACCCCTTCTGATGTCCACCGCAATATCCAGCACTTTCCCCGAAATGACCCGCACCAATTTAGATTGCGCATAAGGAGGCAGCTGATAATGCAATCCCCTT
>JAWOHJ010000052.1:0-3088 GCA_046485225.1 Lutibacter sp.
CTATTGGCCATAATGCGTTGGTTCATGGTTGCACCATTCACGATAATGTTTTGGTTGGAATGGGCGCCATTATTATGGACGACTGTATTGTGGAAAGCAATTCCATTATCGCGGCAGGAGCAGTTTTGACAAAGGGCACTCATGTGAAATCTGGGTGTATTTATGCAGGAATGCCTGCTAAAAAAATAAAGGATATCAGCGAAGAATTAATTTCAGGCGAAATAAACAGAATTGCCGATAACTATGTTACTTATGCCGGCTGGTATAAGGACAATGGTTAATCGTTAATTCGTTATAAGTTCAAAATGGTAAATCGTATTTCGTAAATCAAAAATCCAGCTTTTCAACACTGAATTCAACAGAAACATCATTCAAAATTTCTTTTAATACTTTTGTTTCGGCGTTGGTATAAAATTGATGACGGCTTTTGTTTGTTGAAGTAGAAAGCAAGTTGTGTTTTTCTAAAATCGCCTTTGTTTGTCTGGCAACTGCTTCGCCAGAATCAATTATGGTGACATTTTCTCCAATTATCTTTTTGATTTGGGGAATTAAGTAAGGGTAATGCGTGCAACCCAATACCAAATGATCAATATTGAACTTTAGCATTGGCTTTAAATAGGTGGTAAGCAACTGATTAATTTCAGGAGAATTTAACTTCCCTTGTTCAATTAAAGGAACCAATCCTTCGCCGTCCTGCTCAATTGTCGTAATATTTTTGGTATATTCTTTAGTGGTTTTTTCAAACAATTTGCTCGATAAGGTTCCTTTTGTGGCTAAAATTCCTATGGCGCCTGTTTTACTTAAAAGGGCTGCGGGTTTAATGGCAGGTTCAATGCCAATAAAAGGAATCGTGTAATTTTTTCTTAAATAATCAATGGCGTTGGTGGTGGCAGTATTGCAGGCGACAATGATTAATTTACATCCTTTTGAAAGTAAGAATTCGGTATTTTTAACACTTAACGCAATAATTTCTTCGGATGTTTTCTCTCCGTAAGGCGCATTTTTGCTGTCGGCCAAATAAATGGTAGTTTCATTCGGAAGCAGTTTTACGACTTCTTTCCATATAGAAGTGCCACCAATACCTGAGTCAAATAAACCGATGGGTTGTTGTCCTTTCATTAAGTTAAAAGTAAAAAAAATCCCGCAATTGCGGGATTAATTTTTGAGGTAATAATTTGGTATTATTTTAGACCTAATTTTGTTTTCACAGCTGGTAACAAATCTGTTCCGTTTGCTACAATTAAAGTAGAGGCTTCTAAAACATAAGTATAACTTTGTTCTTTAGCTACATCATCAATTGCTTTTTTAGCTTTTTCTAAAATAGGTTTTAAAATTTCGTTTCTTCTATTTGTAATATCTTCTCTGGCAACTTGAGAAGCCTGATACAAATTTTGTTGGTCTTTTTGAACTTCAACGCTTCTTTGTTGGTTCACATCATCAGTTTGTGAACTTGCCTCAGCATCATATTTTTTTAATTTTGCTTCTAGTTTTGTTTCTTCAGCTTTTAGCTCAGTCTCATAAGTTTTGCTTAATTTTTCAATTTCAGTATTTAATGCTTGAGTTTCTGGCATTAGGCTTATTAACAAATCGGTGCTGATATGACCAATTTTTTGTTGTGCTTGCGCGGTGTTAAATCCTAAAGTAACTATTGCGATTAATAATAAGGTTTTAAAATGTTTCATTTCTTGTTTGTTGTTTAAATTAATTATTTTCTTTTTTTTCTTGTTGGGCTTTTTTGGCCGCTTCAATTTCTTTTATTCTTTGTTGTCTTTTTTCTTCAATAGCTTTTTTTTGTTCTTCTCTTAATCTTAGTTTTTCTGCTTTCTGATCTTCAATTTTCTTTTTTAATGCTTCTTTTTTAGCTTCGCGGTCATCAATTTTTTCTTGTAATGCCTCATTGTTCAGTAAGGTATTTACTTCGACATTTTCATCTGTAATTATATCAACCTTGTCTTCTTTCTGACTTTGCTTTTCTTTTACGGCATCAATTTTTTTGGATCTTGTAATACTGTTCAAAACCAACTCGCTAATGTCAAATTCCTTATTCGTATACAACATAAGCAACGCACTCGATTTGTCCATCACAAAATCAAACTTTCTTTTTGTTGCAATATCCTGAATTGCATTGTACACAATATCTTGAACCGGTTTCACCAGCTGTTGTCTTAAAAAGAACAAATCACCATTCGTGCCAAAGTGCGCAATTTGTTGATTTTTTAAATCCAGTTCTTTAATTTGTATATCTTCCTCTTTCTCTTCAATTAAAGCTTTTGTTAACAGTGCTTTTTCATTATTCAATTCGGCTTTTAAAGCTTCAATTTCTTTTTGTTGCTTCTCAATATCATTTTGCCAAGTGATTGCTTTGGCATTGATAGTTGTTTGGGCTTCCATATATTCCGGAATATTTTCCAAAATATATTCCAAATCTACATAACCTATTTTTTGAGCTTTTTGTGCAATAGATGAAAAGCCCAAAATTAAAAACGCAAATAAAAAGATTCTCTTTGTCATAACTATAATGTATTTAGAAAAAATCGTGCCAATTAATTATTCATCAATACAAATATAACTGATTTTGGTTAAAATTGTTGTCCAATTATAAAGTGAGTTTGCCAACCTGATTTTACCATTTCTCCCGGCAGTGGATCAAATCCGTGTGCGAAGTCAATTCCTAACAATCCGAATGCTGGCATAAATACTCTCAAACCTAGTCCGGCCGAGCGTTTTAACACAAATGGGTTAAAGTTTTTAAATCCTTCATACGAATTACCGGCTTCTAAAAATCCTAAAACATAAATGGATGCAGATGGTTTTAAAGTGATTGGATACCGCAATTCCATTTGGAATTTATTATAAACCGTTCCGCCGTCAATTGTTGACAATCGTCCGTTTTCATAACCTCTTAGTGCGATGGTTTCCCTTCCGTCCAATTGGTAGGAAGCCATTCCGTCTCCACCAACAAAATATCTTTCGAAAGGAGAATCTCCTAATTTTTTATTGTAATTTCCTAAGAAACCAAATTCGGCATTTGACATAATGACCAAATCTTTTGTTAGAGCGGTGTACCATTTTCCTTTGAAACTTGCTT
>JAWOHJ010000127.1:0-2901 GCA_046485225.1 Lutibacter sp.
CCAAAATTAATGAAGATATTGATTTGGGTTCAAAACAATTGGTCGAATTAAATGGATCTGCAGACGGAATTCAATTAACGGCTGATAAATTAGTAAATACTCGTCATTTTGCAAACACGCTTTTTAATATTATGCGTGGCGGTATTTTTGATCATAATTATCAAATTGAAAGAGCCGATTTTATAAAATACCTGGAAAATGCGAACAAGAAAGTACACCATAAAAAGGCAGAAGTCTTAAAACTACTTCCTGCAGCTTTTACACTTAGTGATTTAAAAAAAATAGCAGAAAAAGATGAAGATAAAAATTTCAAACGTCTTTGTTTTGAATATATGCCTTTGAAATTTAGTCGTAGACATGGTGATCCAAGCAGGCCTTGGAATAAATTTTCCATAAATACAAGAAGTGAAATTGATGGTTCAAAAATTTTGGATTATGAAGGAAACTGGCGGGATATTTTCCAAAACTGGGAAGCCTTGGCCCTCTCCTATCCTGAATTTATTGAAAGTATGATTCACAAGTTTTTAAACGCCACAACATTTGACGGTTACAACCCATATCGCGTTACCAAAGACGGTTTTGATTGGGAAACCATTGAGCACGACAATCCTTGGTCGTATATTGGTTATTGGGGAGATCATCAAATTATCTATTTGTTGAAATTTCTGGAATTTATTGAAAAACATGAACCTTCTAAATTGGCAAATTATTTTAATCAGGAAATGTTTGTATATGCAAATGTTCCTTACAAGATTAAAAGCTATGAAGCTATTTTAGCAAATCCAAAAGACACCATTGTTTTTGATTTTGAATTGGATGAAGAAATCAATCTAAAAAAGACAGCATTAGGAGCCGACGGTACCTTGCTAAATGTTGACAATCAAGTCATTTATAAAGTAAATTTAATTGAAAAATTATTAGCAACCGTATTGGCCAAAGTTTCAAATTTTATTCCGGAGGCCGGTATTTGGCTTAACACGCAAAGACCTGAATGGAACGACGCCAACAATGCTTTGGTGGGCAACGGCGTTTCTATGGTGACCTTATCTTATTTGCGACGTTTTTTAAATTTCTTTGAGGAAATCGTTTCAAATGCTGATTTTGATTCGGCTGATATATCAGAAGAATTGGCATCATTTTTTAATGATGTAGTATCAACCTTGAAAGAGAATGAGCATTTATTGGTCGGAAAAATTTCCGATAAAGACAGAAAAACAGTGTTGGACGGTCTTGGCAATGCAGGAAGCATCTTTAGAAATGTTATTTATGAAAATGGATTTTCAAGCAAAAAAGCAACTATTTCAAAAACTGATTTGGTAAACTTTACAAAAATAACACTTCAATTTATAGATCATTCCATTAAAGCCAATAAAAGAGCTGATAATTTGTACCACGCGTACAATTTAATGACTGTTAAAAACGATGATGAAATAGCCATTTCTTATTTGCCGGAAATGCTTGAAGGTCAGGTTGCTGTATTAAGTTCAGGATTTATATCCGCCAAAGATTCTTTAGAATTATTAAATGCTTTAAAAGGAAGTTCGTTATTTAGACGCGACCAGTACAGTTATATTTTATATCCAAATAAAGAGTTGCCAAGATTCAGCAATAAAAATAATATTGAGGCTGAAAAAGTTGAAAACTCCCCATTATTACTGCAACTTTTGAAAGAAGGAAATACGCAGATTATTGAAAAAGATGTTTTAGGCAATTACCATTTTAACGGGAATTTCAATAATGCAAATAGTCTTAAAACAGCACTATCTGAATTGCCAAAAGATAAATACGAGTCGCTTTTAGAAAAAGACACAAAATTAGTTTTGGCCATTTTTGAAGAAATATTTAATCATAAATCATTTACCGGAAGATCGGGAACTTTCTTTGGTTATGAAGGATTAGGTTCAATTTACTGGCACATGGTTTCCAAGTTATTATTAAGTGTTCAGGAAACTTGTTTAATGGCAGTTAAAAATAAGGAAAGTGAAGTTACAATTGGCAAATTATTAGAACATTATTACGAGATTAATGAAGGAATTGGCGTTCATAAATCACCTGAATTTTATGGCGCATTTCCAACCGATCCATATTCACATACACCGGGAGGAAAAGGAGCGCAACAACCCGGAATGACCGGACAGGTAAAAGAAGATATTTTAAGTCGTTTTGGAGAATTGGGTGTTTTTGTTGAAGATGGAAAACTAGTATTTAATCCGCGTTTATTGCGCAAAGGGGAATTTTTAAAAGAATCAAAAGTTTTTAAATATACCAACATTCAGAAAGAAGAAAAAGAACTCGTTTTAGAAAAAGATTCTTTGTGTTTTACCTATTGTCAGGTTCCTGTTGTTTATAAATTATCTGAAAAACAAGGCTTAAAAGTCATTTTTAACGAAGGTTCAACACTTGAATTTAAAGGCTTAAACCTTGATGTAGCAATAAGCAAAAAAGTATTTGAAAGAACAGGAGAAATTAGCCAGATTATTGTGAATTTATCGAAATAAATTTAAAAATGAGAAATTTACTTTTTATAATAATTTTGGCATTGCAGGGGTTTAGTGATTCTAAAATTCAACCTAAAGAAAATTTATTTATGGAGAATGAGCTTATAATTCAAAAGAAAGTGGACTCATTAATGGCAAAAATGACCCTTAAAGAAAAAGTGGGTCAAATGTTAAACATTGGTTTGCCTTCTGTTTTAAAAGGAGATTATTGGGATGCGCGCGACAGTGCATCAATCGATGATAAAAAGTTTCAAAAGTTTATTGTTGATTATGCTGTTGGATCTATTCATAACACGCCACAATATTTGGCAGGAACAGATGAGTGGTATCAAATTGTGAAAAAAATACAAGATGCAAGTAAGAATCATACGCGTTTGAAAATTCCTGTTTTATACGGAATTGA
>JAWOHJ010000249.1:0-7918 GCA_046485225.1 Lutibacter sp.
GCCAACGAAGAACTTATTTTTCAAACAAAAGTAAAAGAAAAAAGATCGGCAGAGCTGTTGCTTGCTAATGAAGAGCTTGCCAAACAAAATATTGAGGCAGTAAAACAGGGACTCGCAAATAAAGAGCTTGAAGCTTCAAACATTGTTATTAAATTAGATTCCCAATATTCACTAAGTCTTATTGAAGCAAGTTTAGACCCTTTAATCACCATCAGTTCTGCAGGAAAAATTACTGATATGAACGAGGCCTTAACCAATATTACCGGACTTACCAGAGAAGAATTAACAGATACAGACTTTCTGGATTATTTTACCGAACCGCAAAAAGCGCGTGCTGTTTATCAGGAAGTATTTGCAAATGGTTCTGTGAACAATTTTCCGTTAACACTTCGCCATAAAGATGGTAAGCTTACCGATGTCCTGTTTAACGGATCGGTTTATAAAGATGATGCAGGAAATGTTGAAGGCGTTGTAATTGTTGCAAGAGATGTTACCGAGCAAAAAAAAATAGCCAAAGAATTGACAGAAGCGATGGTATTTGCCGAATTGGCCACGGAAATTGCAGAACATGCCAAAATTAAAGCTGAAAATGCCACCAAAATTGCAGAAGATGCAATGAAAGCAAAACAGCAGTTTTTGTCTAATATGAGCCATGAAATTCGCACCCCAATGAATGCGATTATCGGTTTTACAAAAGTGGTGTTAAAAACAGCTTTGAATCCAAAACAAAAAGAATATTTAAAAGCCATAAAAATAAGTGGCGACGCGCTTATTGTGCTTATCAATGACATCCTTGATTTGGCAAAAGTAGATGCAGGAAAAATGACATTTGAACAAATACCGTTTAAATTGTCCTTGTCCATTTCTGCAATGCTTCATTTGTTTGAAACAAAAATTCATGAAAAAAATTTAAAATTAGTCAAGGAATACGATAATTTAATACCTGATGTTTTGGTTGGAGATCCTGTAAGATTGCACCAAATTATCATGAATTTGATGAGTAATGCCGTGAAATTTACCACAAAAGGAAAAATTACAGTTGGTGCCAAATTGTTGAGTGAAGACTATCAAACAGTAACCATCCAATTTTCAGTGGCAGATACCGGAATTGGAATTCCAGAAAATAAAATCGATACCATTTTTGAAAATTTTCAACAGGCGTCAAGCGGAACATCCCGATTGTACGGTGGAACCGGATTGGGCCTTGCCATTGTGAAACAATTAATAGAGCCACAAGGCGGAAAAATTTCTGTAAAAAGTAAAGTAAAAGAAGGCTCTACTTTTACCTTCGATTTAAGTTTTTTGAAAACAAAAGCTGAAGCTGAATTAGAGACAGAACTTCTGGAAATTGATACAGATATTACCAATGTGAAAGTGTTGGTAGTTGAAGACATTGCACTCAATCAATTGCTGATGAGAACGTTGCTGGATGATTTTGGATTTGAATGCGATATTGCCGGAAACGGAAAAATAGCCATCGAAAAAATGCAATCCAAAAAATACGATCTTGTTTTAATGGACTTGCAGATGCCAGAGATGAATGGCTTTGAAGCTACAGAATACATTCGAAATGAAATGAAATCTAAGGTCCCAATCATTGCATTAACAGCAGACGTTACCACTGTAGATTTGGAAAAATGTAAAGCAGTTGGTATGGATGATTATATTGCAAAGCCCGTTGATGAAAGGTTATTGTACACAAAAATGGTAGGTTATTTGAAAAAAACAACCATTCCAATAGAACCTGATTTAAAAGAATTGGCTAAAACCATAAAAATAAAATGTACCGATTTAAATTATTTGAATGCTAGAACCAAATCCAATCGGGTATTGATGATGGAAATGATTTCACTATATTTGGAACAAACCCCTCCCTTAATCAACGAAATGAAACAAAGTCTTTCAAATAAAGACTGGAAATCATTGCAAGACACTGTACACAAAATAATCCCTTCTTTTTCCATCATGGGAATTAGTGAAGATTATGAAAACATGGCAAGAAAAGTTCAGGAATATGCAAGCTCTCAACAACAAACTGAAAATATCTTAGAAATGGTATTAAAACTTGAAGAAGTTTGCCTGCAAGCTTGTTGCGAATTAGAAGTAGAATTTAACACATTTAAAAATATTAACGATGAATAACGGAGACAAAATAAAACTTTTTCTGGTAGATGATGATGCTGTATATTTGAAATTGTTAGAAATTGAATTTCTGCAGCATGGCGATTTTGATATTGAGACGTTTCCAACAGGTGAACTGTGTATGGAAAATTTATCCCACAATCCAGATATCATTATTTTAGATTATTACCTGGATGGTGTTGATGTAACCGCAATGAACGGAATAGAAACATTAGACAAAATAAAAGCCGAAAATCCAAATATTCCTGTGGTTATGTTGTCATCCCAAGATAAAATTGACATTGCCATAAGCTGTATGCATCATGGCGCATTTGATTATGTGGTAAAAAGTGAAACTGCCTTTGTACGGCTTCAAAAAATTATTACAGCTATTTTTGAATTCAAAAAAATAGAAAAACAATTGAATTGGTATATGGACAGGATGTAATATCAACACAAAAAACTTGAATTTGATTCAGTCATAAAGTTTATGATGCTGACAATATTGTATTTGTAAAAGTAATAACCTATCTTATAAAATCACATACGTCCGTTTCTATTTAGAGCGGATTTTTTGTTTTATAACCCATTGCAATCATTTTACAATACATCCATCAAACAGTTAAATCGATTATAATAAACAATTTAACCTCAAAAAATAAAAAACATGCAAGTAGCCGTAACAAGAAAAAAGAATATATTTTCACCTGACCCTTCCAGAGTAATCGCTCGTTTTCTTCAATTAAATGATGAAAGATCAGCAGATATTATTAGACAAGTATTGGCAATGCCTGAAAAAGAAGTAAATACAGCGATGAGCCAGTTATTGAGAGGTTATTCAAGGAGGCACAGAAATATTTCACGAATATTTGAGAATCATTTTAATAAACTGGCGTCTATATTCGATAAGATTGAAGTTAATGAAAAGGATCTTAGCATAAATCAGAAAGCACTTATAGGGTCATATTTTACTATGGAATATTCCATTGAATCAGCTGCTTTTTTTAATCCGTCTGCTATGGAACATCCTGATCAGTCAGAACTGAGAATTAAAGAGAAAAGGGTGATTTTCAGTTTTAGGGCTACAGGTGAAGGACATATTTCCTCGGTGGTTTTCCGCACAGGAATTCTTGACAAAAACAATAACCTCAGCATCGAACCTGTGGGTAAAATGCTTGCCGAGGCTGATAAAATTATTCAGACCATTTATGATAAAAAAAGTTTTCAGGATAAACTGATCGAAATGCAAGACCACGGAACTGTCAGTCCGCCTACCATTATAGATAATCCAGATGAAATGCAAGACGCAGAAAATGTAATTCCTTCATCGGTCTTAGACAAAAAAATTATTATAAAAGATTCGCATAAAATTATTTCTTCTGATTTTATTTTTGACAAATTGGGGGATACTTTTACCTATGAAGAATTGACGATAATTCTTGAAATAGCAATTACAGACATTAAAACTTCAGATGGTCAAATTAAAATTATAAATCAAATGTTATGGATGGCTTCCGCACATTACGAAATACATTTTTCAATTGATTCAGCCATCTCAGAAAGGGTCATCTTTCCTATATCCGCAACAGAAAAAAAAGGGATTGAAGATGCCCGGTTTGTAAAATTCACCGATGATAATGGTGAAATAACCTATTTTGCCACATACACAGCATATGATGGTATGACCATTCTTCCTAAGTTAATAAGTACAACCGACTTCTATAATTTTAAGATATTGCCTATCAATGGCAAAATTGCCCGTAATAAGGGAATGGCTTTGTTTCCAAGAAAAATCAACGGAAAGTTTGCTATGTTATGCCGTATTGACGGTGTTAATAATTACATCGCATATTCAGATAAAATCAATATTTGGAACGACGCTAAAATGATTCAACAACCCATATATCCTTGGGAACTTGTACAAATAGGCAATGCTGGTTCTCCTATTGAGACAAAAGACGGTTGGCTGGTAATTACGCATACAGTAGGTTCTATGAGAGAATATACTTTGGGTGCTGCACTTTTTAAACTTGATAACCCAGAAATTGAGATTGGTAGATTAACCGAACCGTTGATGGTGCCAAATGAATTGGAAAGAGAAGGCTATGTACCAAATGTTATTTATTCATGCGGTTCTATTATTCATAATGGTGATCTTATTATTCCTTACGCGATGTCAGATTATTCATCAACTTACGCCACTGTTGATCTCGAAGAACTGTTGAATGCACTTAAAACATCGCCTAAAATTAACAAGAAGTAGGCTTCACCAAATAAAACTTCAATTACAAGGGGAAATCTTAATTTCCCCTGAAATTACATTTTTTCGCTGGCTCGTTTAAGCAAAATAAATGCTGCCACATTCCGTAATAGCACTAATAATGTCGCTTGCTTCCATTTTACAATATGATAAAAAAATTTAAAAACAAGTATGTTTAATAAAAAAATAACAGGTACAAACTTATTGACAATCTGTGAATAATGTAACTCTTTCCTTAAATTATGTAACACTTTTCAACGTTAAGAACCTCAAATTTGTAAGATAATAATTAAGTTTAATCACATATCTAAAATAAAAATTATGAGTTCAGGAAAAGTAGTATTAGGTTTATTGGCAGGTGTTGCTGCAGGCGCAGTTGCAGGTCTTTTATTTGCTCCGGCAAAAGGAAAGGATACCAGAAAAAAAATTGCCAAAAAAGGCAAAAACTATGAAAAGAAACTGGAAAAAAAATTCAGTAACAATATGGACATGGCCAACAAAAAATTTGAAAAAATGAAGGCTGAAGTTACTGACTTTGCGAAAAAAAACATGCATAAAGCAGAACAAGTTAAAGAACAAGTTAAAAAATAGTTAACGCTGGTAAAACCGGAAATACTATAATAAATTTTACATATTGATATTTGCCCTGTTAGGATTTTGTTGAAATAATGTGTATAAAGTACCCTAAATTTATACTACTGCGTTTGAGTTAGCCTGACGGGCATTTTCATTTTACCTTGTTATCAAACAGGTAAAAAACAACATCGAACATAAGATTGTTGTACCTAAACCCTATTTTCGACAGGAAATGGATTTCTTAATGATTCAAATACCATTTACCCATGACTACCCCCAAAATACATGGAACAAAATACAAACACAAACAATATATCTGAAATTTTATTCATTACCTCCTACCCGCCAAGGGAATGTGGCATAGCCACTTATTCACAGGATTTAATAAAGGCATTAAACAACAAATTCAGCAATTCATTCTCCATAAAAGTTTGTGCGCTGGAATCAAACGGAAATACCTATCCCTACCCTGATGAAGTAAAATACACCCTAAAAACATCATTGGCTGCAGATTACGAGAAATTGGCTTATGCCATAAATAAAGACAATAGTATTAAAACCGTTTTGTTTCAGCATGAATTTGGCTTTTACAGTTCGCAGGAAAAAGCATTTCATCAATTATTGATCGCAGTATCAAAACCGATTGTAATTGTTTTTCATACAGTATTACCAAATCCTGATAAATTGCTAAAAGAAAAGGTGCAAAATATTGCGGCTGCCTGCAAGTCAATCATTGTGATGACAAATACTTCAGCTGAAATATTAATGCAAGATTACGATATAGCTGTAAAAAAAATAACGATAATTCCTCATGGAACCCACTTAGTTCCGCGCTTAAACAAAACTACTTTAAAACTGAAATATAAATTAAAAGGCAAGAAAGTACTTTCCACATTTGGTTTGTTAAGTTCAGGAAAAGATATTGGAACTACATTAGATGCATTGCCCGCCATCATTAAACAGTGCCCGGAAACAATGTTTTTGATTCTTGGAAAAACCCATCCGGAAGTGGTGAAACACGAAGGTGAAAAATATCGTGAAATGCTTGAGCAAAAAGTAGTGCAACTTTCCCTTCAAAATCACGTGCGATTTGTAAACAAATATCTGGAATTACCTGAATTACTTGAGTATTTACAACTTACAGATATTTATTTGTTTACCGCCAATGATCCAAATCAGGCTGTAAGCGGCACATTTGTTTATGCCATGAGTTGCGGTTGCCCTATCATTTCCACACCTATTCCGCATGCAAAGGAAATGTTGACCGATGAGACCGGAATTATTTTTGATTTTCAAAACTCCGGCCAGTTGGCTAATGCCGCCATCAAACTGCTTAACGACGATCACCTGAGAAAAAATATTGGCATAAATGCCTTACATAAAATAGCTTCCTCTGTTTGGGAAAATTCTGCCATAGCACATGCCAAATTATTTGAAAAATTGGATGATGAGCGTATTTCATTACAGTATAATTTTCCGGTGATTAACCTTAAGCATTTTAAAAAAATGACTACCGGTTTTGGCATGATTCAATTTTCCAAAATCAATCAGCCCGATATTGAATCGGGATATACGTTAGACGACAATGCAAGGGCACTGATTGCAATGTGCCAACATTATGAATTGACAAAAAATGAAGCTGATTTAGAATACATTAATATATACTATAACTTCATAAAGTTTTGCCTGCAACCTGAAGATGGATTTTTAAATTATATTGATGAGCAAAGAATTTTTACCCCACAAAATTATGAGACCAACCTTGAAGATGCAAATGGAAGAGCGATTTGGGCATTGGGTTATTTAATTGCCAAGGGTGATTTATTGCCAAAAGAATATCACTTTATTGCCGAGGATGCAGAATTAATAATAGAACATGTTTTACTAAATATAGACAACATTCATTCTACACGTGCCATGGCATTTGCCATAAAAGGACTGTATTTTAGAAATAAAAAAAATGGTTCACCACAAAACACTGCATTAATTAAAAAACTTGCGGATCGATTGGTTCAAATGTATCGCCATGAATCACACAATGAATGGAAATGGTTCGAGAGTTATTTAACCTATGCAAATAGTGTTTTGCCTGAGGCTTTGTTGTGTGCGTGGTTAGTCACAGGTGAAATCACCTATCAAAAAATTGCCAAATCTTCTTTTGATTTTCTGCTGTCAAAGACCTTCAGAAAAAATAAGATCAAAGTAATTTCAAACAAAAACTGGTTAGATACCAAAGAAAAATTAAACACCACACCTATTGGAGGTGAACAGGCCATTGATGTTGCTTACACAATTCTTGCTTTACGAAAATTTTATAAAGTTTTTGAGGAAGAAACTTACCTATTAAATATGGAAATATCTTTTAATTGGTTTTTAGGAAGCAATCATCTGAACCAAATTATTTATAACCCCTGTACCGGTGGATGTTATGACGGATTGGAAGAAAGTGCTGTAAACCTTAATCAGGGTGCCGAATCAACAGTAAGTTATCTTATGGCCAGACTAACCATTGACAAATTGATCCTAAAAAAACAAAATAACAAACACAACCAAAAAATAATGTTTGACATAGGGAATACCATCAACTGGTGAAATGTGTGAATCATATAACTTATTCGTAAAATTATGTAACACACCACTTGTTGAAACTGTGCACCTTTACAAAGTAGTTTAAACAGTAATTATTTAATTAAACGGCGTTTAAAATACAAATAAAAACAGTGGAGACCAGAACCCACTTTAAAAACGGCTTGCTTGGTTATTCAAATCTAATAACTGTTAGGGTAATTGGTAGGGGCAATAAAAGCAAGAAATAAAACAAATTTAAAATTTTAAAAATGAAAAAATTACCGAGACGGCCGGCGCGGCACAGCGCCGCCGGTTCGGGCTGTTTGGATCGTCCCGCGAGCTGCGTTTCGACATTTTGCAGCTGACGCCCTATCAAGGCAATCCCGTCCCGGT
>JAWOHJ010000313.1:0-4453 GCA_046485225.1 Lutibacter sp.
AATTCCGATTAGTTTATTGATCATTTTTATGTTATTGTTCTTTCAATTTAAAACAATTACCGCATCAGCCATTCATTTTTCGGGCGTTTTTGTGGCCTTTGCCGGTGGATTTATTATGATTTGGCTTTGGGGGCAAGATTGGTTTATGAATTTCAACGTGTCCGGAATAAATATGCGCGACTTGTTCCAAATGCATACCATCAATTTAAGTGTTGCCGTTTGGGTTGGATTTATCGCATTGTTTGGCATTGCAACCGATGATGGTGTATTAATGGGAACCTATATTCATCAGGTTTTTGAAGAAAGAGATCCAAAAACAGTTGCTGAAGTTCGACTTGCAGTTATTGATGCAGGAAAAAAACGGGTGCGTCCTGCGATGATGACCACCGCCGTAACCATTATTGCTTTAATTCCGGTGCTCACCTCAACCGGAAAAGGTTCAGATATTATGGTTCCTATGGCAATTCCGTTATTTGGAGGAATGATTATTCAAATCATGACTATTTTTGTGGTGCCCATTTTACAGGCATCCTGGAGAGAGTCAATCATTAAAAAAAATAACCAATGAAAAATATAAAAATATATAAAATATTAAATATCAGATATTTAATGTTTGTTTTGGTATTCTATTCAATAAATGGGCAAAGTCAAACTTTAAAAGATTATTTGGTGATTTCCGCCCAAAACAATCCTGAAGTAAAAGCTGCTTATTCCGAATTTGAAGCCGCGATGCAAAAATCACCACAAGTGAGTTCATTGCCCGACCCAAGTTTGACGATGAGTGCTTTCGGACGGATGATTGAAACCAGAATTGGAAGTCAGGAAGCACGTTTTAGCTTTATGCAAATGTTTCCTTGGTTTGGTACCTTGGCCGCAAAAGAAAATGCAGCCAATTTAATGGCTGAAGCAACATTTCAAAAATATGTAGACACCAAAAATGAAGTTTTTCTCAACGTAAAAAAAATGTATGCGGAACTTTATGAATTAAATCAAATGATTCAGCTCGAAGAAAAAAACCTTCAAATCTTAGACACGTATCGGGAGCTTTCCCTAAGCAAATTCAAAAGTGGAAAAGGCGCTATGGTTGATGTGGTGAGAATTGATATCAAAAGAAGCGAAAGCAGCACCAATATTCAATTGTTGAAAGACCAAAACCAACCACTTCAAATTGGATTTAACAGTATGCTGAACAGAGATATCAATGAATTCATAAATATTCCCGAATTTTTGCCTGCTGATAAAATTGAAATTTCAATGAATCGTGACAGTTTGTTTGCCTCAAATCCTAAATTATTGCGTTTGGAAAAACAAAAAGCTTCTTATGAAGCCCAGCAAATCATTGCAAAAAAAGAAGGCTATCCAATGATTGGCCTTGGTGTAGATTATTCAATTATTTCAAAAAGAGATGTTCCCGATCTTGAAATGAATGGACAAGACGCGATTATGCCTATGGTGACCTTAACACTGCCAATTTTCAGAAAAAAATACAAAGCAGCACAAAAAGAAGCTGAGTTGATGGTGCAGGCCACATCGTATGAAAAACAGGCTGTCGAAAATAATTTACAGTCAAGTTACAGTATGGCCAATTACAATTTATCAAAAGCCAAAAGACTAAAGGATTTGTATAAAAATCAGCTGGAAAGCACCAATCAGGCCATCAAATTACTGTTGGCGGCTTATAGCAATTCGGGAACAGATTTTGAAGAAATTTTAAGCATGAACCAAGATTTACTGATGCTTGAAACGGCAACAGTAACCGCAAATAAAAATGAATTTACGGCACAATCACAAATAGATTATTTACTTTCTAAAGAGGAATAAGATGACAACAAAAAATAAAAATATACTAAAAATGACAGGAATCCTGCTTGCGGGACTTTTGTTGGGATGGATCTTTTTTGGCGGAAATGATGCGCCAAAATCGGCCACGGAACAAACCGAAGCAACCATTTGGACTTGCTCTATGCATCCGCAAATTCGCTTGAATGAACCTGGAAATTGCCCGCTCTGTGGAATGGCTTTAATTCCTTTGGAAAACAACCATTCAGAAGCCGACCCAAATGCCCTTCAAATGACTGAAAACGCCATGAAGCTGGCAAATATTCAAACCATGACTGTAGGTTCAAAAGAAGCAAGCAAGGAATTGCGCCTCAACGGAAAAGTGCAGATAGATGAGCGCAAATTATACGCACAATCTACCCACATTCCTGGAAGGATTGAACAATTGAATATCAATTTTACGGGTGAAAAAGTAAATCGCGGTCAGCGATTGGGGATGGTTTATTCTCCGGAATTGGTGACTGCCCAGGAAGAATTATTACAAGCCTACAGCATTCGGAGTTCACAACCAGAATTATTTGATGCCGCAAAGCAAAAACTCAGAAACTGGAAAATTGGCGACAATTCAATCAACAGAATCATAAGTTCAGGAAAGCCGATTCAACAATTTCCGATTTCAGCCGATGTTTCTGGAATTGTTACAGCGAAAAAAGTGGAATTGGGAGATTATGTGGAACGCGGTATGCCACTTTATGAAATTGCTGACTTGTCATCGGTCTGGATTCTTTTTGATGTATACGAAAGTGACATTCCGTGGGTAAAAGTAGGCGATAAAGTAAGCTACACCATCCAGTCTTTGCCGGGAGAAACTTTTGAAGGAACCATTTCTTTTTTAGATCCGATGATTAATCCGCAAACCAGGGTTGCGTCCGCAAGAATTGAGGTTAAAAATGCTGGAGATAAATTAAAACCCGAGATGTTCGCATCGGGAATCGTAAAAAACAATATCAATATAAAAGGAACCTCAGAAATTGTCATTCCAAAATCGGCGGTTATGTGGACCGGCGAACGATCTATCGTTTACATTAAAAATAACGCTGACGACAAAATTAATTTTAAGTTGCGTGAAGTGACATTGGGACCTTCGCTTGGCGATGCTTATGTGATAAAATCGGGGCTGGAGAATGGCGAAGAAATTGTGGTAAATGGTACTTTTACTGTTGATGCAGCCGCGCAATTGGCCGGCAAACCAAGTATGATGAATCCGGAGAGCGATTCAGTAAATTCCGGCGATATGGAAACAACTTCTAAAGTGGAAAAAACCGCGACAACAACCGTAATAAACGCAAAAGCAAAAGAAGCTTTAAAACCACTTTATCAGGAATATTTAAACCTGAAAGATGGGTTGGCTGCAGATAATTTGGCCAATGCAAAAAAAGCAGGAGTCGCAATGCAAAAGGCACTTTCAAAGGTTGATATGTCGCTTTTTTCGGGAGATTCCCATGAGATTTGGATGAAACACCAAAACAATTTGAAACTCGAACTTCAATCTGCACCAAATTTCAAAACCATAGAAGAAGTACGCAAAGCGTTTCAGCCAATATCTGAAACAATGATTGCATTAACAAATTCATTCAAACCATTTGGCCAAACACTTTATGTTCAATATTGCCCAATGGTTGGTAACAACAAGGGCGCAAATTGGATCAGTCAATTTGAAGAAATAAAAAATCCATATTTTGGTGCATCCATGATAAGTTGCGGAGAAACAAAATCAATCATAAAGTGAAAGATTGTTGTAAAACAGGATCAGAATCCCCATCGAAAATAGCAATATGGGGGAAAAGAGCCCTTTGGGGAATTGTTGCGATCATCGTTATTGGCGCAGTATTTAACCAATTATTTAACTCTTAAAAATTAATAACTATAAACATTTCAAAAATGAAAAAATCCCTTATAATAATATGCATAGTATTGATAAGCTTTAGCGGTTATGCACAACACAACCATCAATCGAACACAGGTTTCAAAACAGAAACAGATAAACCAGCTAAAAGTTTAAGTCCGCACGCCACTGCCATGGCATTGATAGGCGATGCCCACGTTCACATAGATTATTCTTCTCCTAGCGTACGAAACAGGATTATTTTTGGTGGTTTGGTAGGTTATGATACCGTATGGCAGGCCGGAGCACATAATGCTACCTGGATAGAAACTGATAAAGATTTGTTTATAGGAACGGAAATTTTACCGGCAGGCAAGTATGGTTTTTTTGTAATTCCTGGAAAAGAAACTTGGAAAGTGATGTTCAACAAACGTTGGAAGCAACATGGAAAGGACGAATTTAATAAAACTGAAAATGTGGTGAGTATGGAAGTAGTTCCAGAAAAGCTTAATGAAATTCAGGATTCGTTACTTTATGATGTAAAAAAAATAGATGAAAATAAAGGAGTCATCTCACTGGCCTGGGAAAAAGTAAAAATTGAAATTCCATTTTCCGTGGCAAGTCATTAGAAATTTTTTAGAATCGTGGTGCCCTTTTTACAAGAGTCGCCAAACTTCAATTATTTAACACTTAAAAATTAATAACTATAAACATTTCAAAAATGAAAAATTTAAAAACAACTTTGGTAATAGTTTCAATGGGACTTTTAAGCCTAAACGCATTTTCTTG
>JAWOHJ010000315.1:0-3541 GCA_046485225.1 Lutibacter sp.
GTTGGAGGGTAGTTGGGACCGTTGATACCATGATTATTTCCTGGTTTATTACGGGAGAATTAAGTATGGCACTTACAATTGGGTCCATTGAAGTGATTACCAAAATGGTGCTTTACTATGGCCACGAACGGATTTGGAATTTAATAAAATGGAGAAAACAATGAGAAATTTAGATTTGGAACACCTCAATAAGGAACTGGAACAAAAATCGCCCGGTGAAATTATTGATTGGGCATTGTCGCTGGCTTCGGTACCTGTAGTTACCACAAATTTCAGGCCTTATGAAGTGGCTATTTTATATGCCTGCACCAAAGTTAAAAATGATTTAAAGGTAATTTGGTGCGATACGGGTTACAACACCCCGCAAACTTATGCGCATGCCAATGATTTAATTGAAAAATTGAGTTTAAATGTGCATTTGTATGTGCCAAAACAAACTGCTGAGCACAGAAACGTGACTATGGGAATTCCGCAAATTGAAGATCCGATGCATTTTATTTTTACGGAACAAGTGAAAATGGAACCCTTTAACCGGGCGATGGCAGAACACAAACCCGATGTTTGGTTTACCAACTTGCGCAAAGGACAAACGGCTTTCCGTGACAATATTGGCATTGTTTCTTTAAGCAAAGACGGTGTTTTGAAGGTGAGCCCATTTTACCATTGGACCGATGAACAGCTCGACAATTATTTAAGACTATACCAATTGCCAAACGAATTCAACTATTTCGATCCGACAAAAGTGTTGGAAAACAGAGAATGCGGTTTGCATTCATAAAACAGATAAAATGACAGAGAAATTATTAATAAACGCACTGGAAAACGAAGCAATTTATATTTTTAGGGAAGTTGCCGCACAATTTGAAAAACCGGTATTGTTATTTTCCGGCGGAAAAGATTCCATAACCTTGGTTCGGTTGGCCCAAAAAGCTTTTTATCCGGCAAAAATTCCCTTTCCGTTGATGCATATCGACACCGGACATAATTTTCCCGAAACCATTGAGTTTCGTGACAAATTGGTGAGAGAAATGGGATTGGAACTGATTGTAAGAAATGTACAGGACAGCATCGACCAGGGAAAAGTAAAAGAGGAATCGGGGCGATATTCAAGCAGAAATGTGTTGCAAACAACCACGTTGCTGGATGCTATTGAAGAATTTAAGTTCGATGCCTGTATTGGCGGCGCACGAAGAGACGAAGAAAAAGCAAGAGCAAAAGAACGCATTTTTTCGGTACGTGACGATTTTGGACAGTGGGATGAAAAAAGCCAGCGTCCGGAATTGTTCGATATGCTGAACGGACAAATTCAGCTCGGACAAAATGTGCGTGTTTTTCCGATTTCAAACTGGACAGAATTGGACGTGTGGACCTACATAGAAAATGAAGATTTGGAAATTCCTTCCATTTATTTTGCACACAAACGCGATATATTTATGCGGGACGGACTTATTTGGTCGGCTTCGGAACACGTGTTTAAAGATGATGAAGAAGAAGTGGAAGAGCTTATGGTTCGTTTCAGGACTGTGGGAGATATGAGTTGTACCGCGGCAGTTTCATCGTATGCAACTACAATTCGCGAAGTGGTGGCCGAAATCAGAGATTCAAGCATCTCCGAACGTGGCGCCAGAATTGACGACAAACGTTCTGAAGCCGCCATGGAAAAACGAAAACAACAGGGGTATTTTTAGGCCCCCTAACCCCCGAAGGGGGGACAGAACGTTAAGAAAATGTTCAGCGAACATTTTTAGTGAATGGGCCAGATGGCGCGTTAGCTTTTTAAAATTGAAAATTTAAATTATAATAAATAATAAAAAATATTCCTCCCCTTCGGGGAGGTTAGGTGGGGCTTATGGAAGTATTAAAAATAGCAACGGCAGGAAGTGTGGATGATGGTAAAAGTACCTTGATCGGAAGATTGCTGTACGACACAAAATCGTTAACTGACGATAAATTGGAAGCCATTGAAAAAAGCAGCAAGAAAAAAGGATACGATTATTTGGATTTTTCTTTGGCGACAGACGGTCTGGTGGCCGAACGCGAACAGGGAATTACCATTGATGTGGCCCATATTTATTTTTCAACAGCAACAAGAAGTTACATCATTGCCGATACACCCGGCCATGTGGAATATACCAGAAATATGGTTACCGGCGCTTCAACGTCGCAAGTGGCCATTATTTTGATTGATGCGCGTCACGGCGTGATTGAGCAAACCTATCGTCACTTTTTTATCAGCAATCTGTTGCGGATTAAAAGTGTGATTGTGGCCGTGAACAAGATGGATTTGGTGAATTTTTCAGAAGAAAGATACAATGAGATTAAGGCTGATTTTGAAAAACTGGTGGAGAAAAGCGACTACGAAGATCAGAACATCACCTACATTCCGGTGAGTGCCCTCAAAGGCGACAATGTGGTCGATAAATCGGAGGCGATGCCTTGGTTTGGCGGACAAACATTGCTGGAATATTTGGAGAAACTGGATACCGTAAATATTTATAACAGAGGCAAAATGCGTTTCCCCGTGCAGTACGTGATTCGTCCTAAAACAGAAGAATTCCACGATTTCAGAGGTTATGCCGGAAAAGTGTATGGCGGCGACATCAATGTGGGCGATGAAGTGGTGGTGCTTCCGTCGGAAACAAAAACAAAAATCAAGGAAATTTATTTCAACGATAAAAAATTCCAAAGCGCCGCACGAAGATCCTCCATTTCCGTAACCTTGGAAAACAATGTGAATGTGAGCAGGGGAGATATGATTGTAAAAGTGAACGAATTGCCCAGAATTGAAAAGGCATTTACGGCCACCGTTTCCTGGATGGATGGCAGGCCATTGTTGCCGGGCTCAAAATACACCTTGCAGCATGGCGTGAATAAGGCAATCGCTAAAGTGAGTGCCATAAATCATAAAATACACCCCGATTTTTCAGGGGTTGAGAACGATGTCAACAGTTTAAATATGAATGATATTGCTTCAGTGTCCTTTCAATTGAACAAACCCATTTTTTTCGATGCCTTTAAAGAACACAGAACAAACGGCTCTTTTATATTGATAGATCCGCAAACAAACAACACCGCCGGAGTTGGGTTTATTGAATAGGACAGAGCGTTAAGAAAATGTTCAGTGAACATTTTTAGCGATAGGGCCGGAAGGCGCCAAGGCTTTAAAAGTTAAATATTAGAAATTAAAAGTAAAAAGTTAAAATTCACCACAATTAATTCCCCTCTAGAGAGGGGCTAGGGGTGTGTAAAAAACATGAAAGGGAGCAGAATAAATAAAAACTGGTCAACACTAATCAGAGGAGTACAAATAATTTAGCAACGTCTTGTAAAAATAGTTCTCCCCTGCCTGTCCGGCAGGCAGGCTTTAGGGTTGGAAAAAAAACTATTTTAACTAAAAAACAAACTCCCTTTCCTTAGGAAAGTTTACCTGCCGAGGAAGGGGCTGGGGATAGGAAAAAAATCAAAAACATATAAAATCTTAAATTCATAAAACCTATGAAATAGGGAATCATTTTCTACTAACATAAAATCAAAATACCAT
>JAWOHJ010000030.1:0-5960 GCA_046485225.1 Lutibacter sp.
AAGAGCTATTCCTTGGGTTTTTAGCTGGAATCTTTCCAGAATTGCACTTACCGGATGGTATGGACTTGGTGAAGCTTTAAAAAAATTGAAAGAAGAAAAACCAAAAGAATATCAAAATTTCAAGAACAGCCTTAACGAGTGGACTTTTCTAAAGTTTTTAATGATTCAAACAGAAACAAACCTCATCCTTGCTAATTTAGAAATCATGCAGCTATACGCAAGTTTAGATGAAAATACAGAAGAAAGAGTTTTGTTTATGAATAAAATTATTACTGATTATGAAAATGGATGTAAAATGATTGGAGAACTTTTTGAAGAATCTACTTCAATCAGAAGAAAAGGGCAATATGACAATTTAAAATGGAGAAATGATAAATTAAAAGTTCTTCATCATCTTCATATTAAATACCTAAAACAATGGAGAGACATAAATGGTGAAGACAGCATAGAAAAAGAAAAGATTTTAACAAAATTACTTGGCTTAATTAATTCATTATCAAGTGGTTTAAAAAATACTGGGTAAAATTATAAAGATTACACTTTTAATTTTTAGGTTTTAATTTGATTGGTTTTAATTAATATCACTTTTGTTGTGTATTGGTATAAAAAGCAATTTACATTTTACCAAAGATGAATATTGGCTAGAAATAAAAAAATATATCTGAAAAATATCCTATTTTTATTCTTTTTTATTAAAACTGATTTTTTAACTCTAATCCGCGTTAGCGACTGAAGTGTAAATCCTTTTTTGAGGTTTTTAGCGAAAAAAAGATTGAAACGAAAGGCGCGACCCTTGTGGTAACGCCAATAAAAATTAAATGAGATTGCTGTTGTTTATAGAATTTAGTTAAAATTCCTAAATTCCCATTGTACTAAAATTATAATTTGTGTTTTATGAAAAAAATAATACTCCTTCTTCTTTTGCTAACCTTCACCGGACAAGCGCAAATGAAATCTGATGATGTAAAAACCTTTACTTTAAAAAACGGAATGAAATTTTTGGTGGTCGAAGATTTCTCCATCCCAAATGCCAACATGTATTTATTTTACAAGGTTGGAAGTCGTAACGAATATCAGGGAATTACAGGTCTTTCTCACTTTTTTGAACATATGATGTTCAATGGTGCAGAAAAATATGGCCCAAAACTTTTTGACCAAACGATGGAATTTAATGGCGGCGCCAACAATGCCTATACTACAAAAGATGTGACCGTTTACACCAACTGGTTCCCGGCATCGGCAATGGAAGTGATATTTGATTTGGAAGGCGATCGAATTTCCAGCCTCAGCATTGACCCTAAAATTGTGGAAAGTGAAAGAGGCGTTGTGTTAAGCGAGCGAAGCACCGGACTTGAAAATTCACCTTGGCGCCAGCTGTCAGAAGCTGTTGCCGCCACTGCTTTTATAGAACATCCTTATCATTGGTCCGTTATTGGCTATGAAGATGATATGAAAAACTGGAAACAACAAGATTTGGAACGGTACTTTAAAATGTATTATGCGCCTAACAATTGTGTGGTAGTTGTTTCCGGAGCAATCAAAATGGCCGAAGTTAAACGCTTGGCCGAAAAATATTTGGAACCAATTCCCGCACAACCTGAACCGCCAAAAATAACCATTGCAGAACCACCCCAAACCGGTGAACGCAGAATAACAGTGCAAAAAGAAGTTGCCACGCCTTATTTGATGTTGGCATATCATACGCCCGAAACCAAAAATGAAGATTATTACGCGTTAAATATCTTAAGCGCAGTGCTTTCAAGAGGACAATCGTCAAGATTGTATTCAGAGCTGGTTAATAAGAAACAATTGGCAACTTCTGTATTCAGCAGTTTTGGCGAGAGCTTTGATCCAAGTCTTTTCAGCATCTATGCCGTAGCAAATAAAGAAGTGACTCCTATAGATTTGGAAAATGCGATTTATACTGAAATTGAAAAAATAAAAAATGAAGGTATCAGCGAAGTGGAACTTCAGAAAATCAAAAATCAAAAATTGATGGAATTCTACAATCAGGTAGAAACCATCAATGGAAAATCTAATAATATTGGAACTTACGAAGTGTTTTTTGGTGATTATAAAAAAATGTTCCAAGCACCAGATAATTACAATAAAATTACGGTTGCAGATGTGCAAAACGTAGCCAAAAAATATTTTAAAAAGAGTAACAGAACAGTAGGTGTTTTAAAAACAAATACAGAAGACTAATTATATGAAATCAATCGCACAAAAACTCATCATTATCAGCCTGTTTTTTCTAACCTTTTTAAATGTATCGGCTCAAGGTTACAAATTACCTGAATATACATCCTTCAAATTGCCAAATGGCCTAACTGTTTATTTGATGGAGCAACATGATGTTCCCGTGATTAGTGTTTCAGCGGTTTTGCCTGCCGGCGCTATTTACGACAATGAAAAAGCCGGATTGGCATTTTTAACCGCCAAAGCGCTTAATCATGGCACAAAAAATTTCAGCAAATTGAAACTGGATGAGGAAACTGACTTCATTGGAGCCAGTATAAGTACCGACGCTTCCAAAGAATTCGCAAGCCTTTCTTCGAAATTTGCCGCAAAGGATAGTGATAAAATGCTGACAATTATTAAAGAAATAATGCTCGATCCTGTTTTTAACGCTGATGAGTTTGAGAAGGAAAAAAGCAGGTTATTGGTAGGCCTTGAACAGCAAAAAGAAAGTCCGAGAGCAGTAATCGGCAATTATTTTGACAAGCTTTTGTATGGCAATCATGTTTACGGAAATGTTATACAAGGAGACATTATAAGTATCGGAAAATTAACTGTGGAAGACATAAAATCCTTTTACAACACAAATTACAAGCCAAATCAGGCAGCCATTAGCATTGTTGGAGATTTTTCAACAAAAGAAATGAAAAGAAAATTAACTGCATTGTTTTCAAATTGGAAAAAAAGCGAAAATAAAATTGAAAATCCAGCGCTAAAAAACATTGCTTCTATTTCTGAAAATAACGTGCTGTTAATCAATAAAGAGGATGCAAAAGAAACAACATTTTATATTGGCGCACCCGGCATAAGCAGAAACAATCCTGATTTTGTGGCTATTGAAGTGATAAACACCTTGTTTGGCGGCCGTTTTACTTCTATGTTAAATGATGAACTGCGCGTAAATACCGGTTTAACGTACGGTGCAAACAGCCGATTTAATACCTTAAAAAATGGAGGTTCTTTTGTAATCAGCACTTTTACCGCAAGTAAAACTACGCAAGATGCTATTGATAAATCGTTGGAAGTTTTGAACAAATTACATACAAACGGTATTGATGAAAAATCTTTAACTTCAGCCAAAAACTATGTTAAAGGGCAGTTTCCTCCGCGTTATGAAACAACAAATCAGCTGGCCAACTTGCTTACACAAATGTTCTGGTATAATTTTGACGCCAGTTTTATTGAAAATTTTGAAAAAAACGTTGATAGCTTAAATGTCGAAAAAGCCAACCAAATAATTGGCCAATATTTTCCAAAAAACAATTTTCAATTTGTGTTGGTGGGAAAAGCTGCCGACATCAAAAATATAGCCGAAAAATATGGTGTTGTAACCGAAGTGAATATAAAAGATTAAGTAAAAATCCATTTGTTTAACGTTGTTTAAAGCTTAAAAATAGGGTTGTTTTAAAGTGCTTCAAAAAATAAAGAAAGTTTGTATTTAATTAAAACAGAACAAAACCATTCAATACAATTAATTAAAATGTTGGCAAAAATTGCCGACATTGATGCCGTAGAATTTTAAACCCATAAAAGATGACTGTTTCATTTCAAAAACTGTTTTTTGCCATCGCTACAGTTATTGCAATTTTTGCAATTTTAATTATAGCAAAAACCATTCTTGTTCCTTTAGGATTCGCGCTCCTCATTTCCTTCATTCTTTATCCGCTGGCAAAAAAGCTGGAAATATGGGGAATCAACAGAATGTTCGCAGCAATATTTTCCATGATCGTAATGACTTTAATTATTGGAGGCGGTATTTACTTTTTTTTAACGCAAATCACAAACCTTCCAAATGTCCTGTCCGATTTTCAGGATAAAATTATGGGTCTACTAAAGGATATTATTATTTATATCAACAGCCATGTCAACCTTGAAAGAGATTTGGAGCAGGATTACATTATTGAACAACTCATAGAATGGTTTAAAAACGTGGCTTTTCCTGTTGCGGAAAACACCCTTTACACCACCACAAGTTTCTTGGCAGGTTTGCTGGCTACCATTGTTTATACCTTTTTGTTGTTGATTTATAGAACTGGATTGACCCAGGCATTTATTAAGTTTTCTCCTGTTGATAAAAGAGAAATTGCTTTTAATATGTTTAAAAAAGTACAAAGAGTTGGGCAGAAATATTTGAGTGGAATGATAATTCTTATCATTATTTTAGGGTTGGCAAATAGCATCGGACTATGGATTATAGGTATAGACAGTCCGTTTCTTTTTGGATTCTTGGCCGCTGCAATGTCAATTATTCCTTATGTGGGAACAACTTTGGGCGCAAGTATTCCTGTTTTATACGCTTTTATGTCACACGATTCTTTGTGGATTCCTTTTGCTGTTACCGTGTTGTTTTGGTTCATACAATTGATCGAAAGCAACTTTTTAAGTCCGAAAGTTGTGGGAAGCAGTTTGCAAATTAATGCTTTGGCCGCCATTTTAAGTTTGTTGATAGGCGCTTCTGTTTGGGGAATTGCCGGAATGATTTTGTTTTTGCCTTTTGTGGCGATGTTAAAAGTTATTTGCGAAGAATATGATCAATTAAAACCTGTTGCCTTATTAATTGGCAGCCAAAATGAGGATGAAAAAGACAAGCAGGGAAAAACAGTGCGCGAACATTTGAAAAAAATAAAAAGCAGGATGTCAAAAATTAACAAAAAGTCTAAAAAATAAAAAATAGCTGAATAAAAAATTCACACAAACATCTTAGAAAATTAATAAAACAGCAAACAACATACAAAAATGAAAAATAAATTTCTTTTAATCATATTGGCAATTTTCACCATTATCAGTGCTTGTAAGACCGACAAAAAATCCACACAAACTTTAGAGAATGCGCCCGACAACAGTCTGAATTCGCTTGATTGGCCAGGTGTTTACCGAGGTGTTTTACCTTGTGCAGACTGTGAAGGCATTGAAACTGAAATCACCTTAAATACCGATTTAACCTATCAAATTACTTCAATGTATTTAGGAAAAAATGAAGAAGCATTTAAGGAAACAGGTTCTTTTAAATGGGATGAAGCAGGTGCCAAAATTACCTTGGAAAATACTGAACCAAATTCAGCCCTCAACCAATATTTAGTGGGTGAAAACATGATTTTTAAATTAGATGATGACGGTAACAGGATTGAAGGCGATTTAAAAGAAATGTACCAACTAAAAAAAGTGCATTTAGACAATACAATTTCTGAAAAATACTGGAAACTTATTGAGTTAAACGGACAGAAAATAATTTTAGGTAAAAACCAAGATACCGCGCCGCACTTAACGCTAAAAAATGAAAATAGCCGTGTATTTGGTCATGGCGGTTGCAATTCATTTCAGGGCTCGTTCGAACTTTCTGAAGGAAACAAAATAAAATTTTCAAAAATGGGTTCTACAAAAATGTTTTGCGACCATATGGAAACGGAGCAAGCCTTACTCAATGTTTTAGAAATTGCCGATAATTATTCCGTAGAAAAAGATACCATTGCGCTTAACAATTCAACCATGGTTTCCATAGCGAAGTTTCAAATGGTTTACGGAAAATAAACAAAAACTAATTTTTGAAAGTTTTTTCTGAAAAAATGCTAAATGAAAAACCTTACGGTAAATGAAAAACCTTGAAATTAGAAAAGCAACCCATAAAGATGCTAAGCTGCTCCTAAATATTGGCAGACAAACTTTTTTTGAAAAATTTACCGAAAACAATTCCGAAGAAAATATGCTTCAATATGCATCGGAAG
>JAWOHJ010000145.1:0-4295 GCA_046485225.1 Lutibacter sp.
CCGAAAATTAAGGAATTAAGAGACCAAATGTATTCTTAATAATATTTTACAAATTAAAACCTGCCAAATGGCAGGTTTTTTTTACTTTATAAATAAGAAACAAGGATTAATAATTTATCGATTGTAAACTAATTTATCCCTTTTTTCTTTTGAAAATATTTTTAATAAATGATTTGGTAACGGTATCATCAGCTGAATAGCCGTTGGCGTATTTTCCGTATCCGTAACCATAACCATAGCCATTACCATAACCGCCGTAACGCAATTTCATAGTAAAATCGTTCAAGATAATACTGATGTTTGTAATTTCTTCTTTGATATATTTTTCGTTAATCATTTTAAGCATTCCTGTTTGAGAATAGTTTTGTCGGACGATATACAGCGTGGAATCAGCATATTTCAGCAATTCAACCGCATCACTCACCAATCCGATTGGCGGCGTGTCCAAAATAATATAATCGTAATTTTCTTTCAAACTGCTCAGTAATTCTTCCGTTGCGGAACTGATTAACAATTCTGAAGGATTTGGAGGTACCGGACCGGCAACAATGACATCCAAATTTGGAATTTTGGTTTTTTGAATAATCGACTCCATACTTTCTTCACCGATTAAATAATTCACCACACCTTTATCATTGGAAACCTCAAAATCTTCAAATATTTTCGGTTTACGCAAATCCAATCCGATCAAAATTGTTTTTTTGCCGCCCAAAGCAAAAACCGTAGCCATATTCATGGACACAAATGTTTTGCCTTCACCGCTTACGGATGATGTTACAATAATGGTTTTGCACTTGTCTTTGGTGCTTCTGGTAAATAAAAATTGGATGTTTGAACGCAATGCCCTAAATGATTCGGCAACGCCCGATTTCGGTTTGGTAAATACCGCCAAATTACTGTCGGCGCCATTGTTTCCCACTACCCCTAAAACTGGAATCGGCGAAATTTTTTCAATATCTTCGGTTGAGTGAATACGGGTATCCAGCAATTCTTTGGCAATAATCAAAAAGAGCGGCAAAATGGTTCCCAAAAGCAAAGCTACCATAAAGTTAAACTCTTTTCTGGGCAAAATAGACCCTTGCCCGGTATCTTTTGCGGTATCCAAAACCGAAATGTCAGAAACCGTTGAAGCAATCGCAATATCCGCTTCGTAACGCTTCTGCATCAGAAAAACATAATTTGATTCGGTCATACTGTATTTCCGTTGAAAATTCAGTAATTTCTGTTCTTTATTCGGAAGCTTATTCAGCTCAGCATTGTAACCGCTTAAACGATTTCTGCTGTTATTCAGGGTAATTCTGGTTTCCTTTTTTAAGGAGGAAAGATTTTCAAGCAACACATTGCGGGTGGTTTCAACTTCTTGTTCAACCGCAATTAATGAAGGGTGATTTGCGGTGACTTCTTTCGCTAATTTGTCCTTTTTGATAGAAAGCTCCGTTAATTTCCCCACCATACCCGAAATGGAGCCGTCTTCAATATTGATGATCGCCGGCGCTGGAATGTTGGTGAAATTAGTATGGGTTTTGATGTAGTTTTCCAAATTGTTGAAATACGCGATTCGGTCTCCCAACTGCTCTTGCATTTTATCCAGACTTAATGTTTGGGAAAAAATTTCGCCGCCTTCGGCCGATAACTGATAAATTGCGTTTTCCTGTTTAAACTTTCCGATGTTGTCTTCAATTAATTTTAAACTGTCAGAGGTATTCCTAAACTGAGCGTCAATAAATTCTTTGGTACTTCGGGCATAATTTGTTTTTTGTTCCAATTCAAGTTCAGCCAAAACAATAACCGTTTCATTTAAATAATCAACCAGCCTGCTTTTATTAGGGCCCGACAAACTTAATTCAATTAAAGAAGTGCCTGTAAGTCCAGCCGCTCTCACATTCTGATACTCGCCTGCCACCTGGTCAATCGTACGCATCTGAATATAAAATGATTCGCCTTTTAAGATTTTTTCATCATTTTTTCTTTCAATCTGTGCTTTTAAAAAAGGAAGGTTGATGTATTCATCAATTGAAAATACTCTTGAAAAACGTTTTTTATTGCCTTCAAAATCTATTTGTGACTCGTCTTTGTAATTAATTAATGTGTATTTTCCGTTAACATTAAAATCGACCGAAAGTTCAAAACGATTGTTGTCTAAAAATTCAATTTTGATCAATGTGTTCAGCAATTGGTATTGGTTGGGCTGCAATATAATGGTAAACGGTGCTTCGCCATAAGCATCTTCAGTTCTGAAACGGCCATCTTTTAAATAATCAATATAAAAATTGAGCCTGTTTATGACTTTTTCATTGTGTGATCTGGAAGTTAACGCTTTTCTGATGGATTCAACTTTATCGCTCACTCCTCCCCAGTTAAAAGCAATGTTGGTTCCCGATGAAAAAAGCGGATTTTGTTTTTCGTTTACGGCAATGGTTGTTTTTAAACCATAAATTCGTTGGGTGGAAATATTGATGTAATAAGCCACCGCAAGCGCAATCGCAATCGTGGCCACAAACCATTTCCAATTGGCTAAAATTCGAAATAAATAATCTTTAATGTTTGAGATTTGCTCACTTGGATTTTCAATAAATTTGAATTTATGATCCATAAAATATTATAAATTTTTAACTAATAATACAGAAGTTACCACAAAAGACAATACCGAAACAACGGTGGTGAATGCTTGCAATCCGGTAGTTCCAATACCCCATGATTTTTGTTTTAACGGCGCCACATAAATAATGTCATTGGGTTGAATATAGAAATTTTCCGATTCAAATATGGACATTTCATTCATATTTATCGTATATTTTTTTACTCCGTCGAGCGATTTTCTAATGATCAATACATTTTCACGGTCGCCATAGGTTGAAATTTCTCCTGAATTGGCAATAGCATCAATGATGGAAACCTGATTTTGCGCCAAGTTTTTTGTTCCCGGAGAACCCACTTCACCGGTAACAATAAAGTTTATGCCACCCAATTTTACGGTTACAAAAACCGTTTCGGGATTCTTTAAAAACTTGCCCAGTTCCACTTCCAGTTTTTCCCTGGTTTCCTTTTCGGTATAGCCCAACACATTCACTTCACCAATATAAGGAATACGGATATTTCCGTGGCTGTCAATGGTATAACCGCTATAATAAAGTCCGCCCGCGCCACCGCCGCCTGAAGCACTATTTTTAAAAAGTGTTACCAATTCCTGGTTTTCGGCTTTAATATCGATGTATAAAATATCATTTACCTGCAAGCGATAAGGTACACTGTTTAGTTTGGTGATTTCCGATTTGCTAATTGGTTCACCTTGAAAAGAGGTCACTTGTTTCGTTGAAATACAGGCCGATAGCAGACTTAAAACTGCTGCGTATAAAAAAAATTTCTTCATAAATATTTAGTCAGGCTATGGCAAATATAATTTTAAATAGCATATTAAAATAATTTTTCAACTATTTTCGCATTAAAATTAACTTGTCATGGTTTGGTTTAAAATAAGGTCATTTATCACATTTTTATTGGCTTCAACAAATAGGCACGGCGTGCACTCCCCTTTTGTTTATGATTTGGTGACCAAATGTTTTAAGGTGTCCATAAATCCTACAAAAATGGCAGCATTTAAAGAAATTCAAAAGACATTATTTTCAAATCAAAACAGCATCAAAATTACCGATTTCGGCAAAGGTTCTTCTGTTTTTAAAAGTAACGATCGAAAAGTGTCGGATATTGCAAAAATAGCGGGAATAAATAAAAAAAAATCTGCGCTTTTACTTCGGATGGTTGACTATTACAATCCGAAAAACATACTGGAAATAGGAACTTCAGTAGGTTTGGGAACTTCAGTTTTAAGTATCGGAAACCCTGATGCTAAAATTGTAACGCTTGAAGGCTGTAAAAATACTGCGGATGTGGCCAAAGAATTATTCAAAACCAATCATTTAAACAATATTGATTTGATTGTTGGAAATTTCAATGAAACACTTTCGGCTGTTTTAGCAGATAAACATTTTGATTTGATTTATTTTGATGGCAATCATCAAAAGGAAGCAACGCTTCTATACTTTAATCAATGTCTGGAAACTATCCATAATAATTCAATTTTTATTTTTGACGATATCCATTGGTCACCAGAAATGCAAATGGCCTGGCAGGAAATAAAAAATCACCCAAAAGTCACCATCAGCATCAATACTTTTTTTTGGGGCATGGTATTTTTTAGAAAAGAACAAAAAAAACAACATTTCACCATTAGGGTTTGATTAAATTCACATAAAAATTAGTTAATTTGCAGCATGAATCGAGCATATCAAATTTTG
>JAWOHJ010000247.1:0-10565 GCA_046485225.1 Lutibacter sp.
AGACAATTCAACTGTTAGAATATCGCACAGAACAAACGGCGGAAACATTGAAGAAAGTGATTGGGAAAGTACCGCAGGCGGTGAAAGTGCCCATATTACAGTTGATCCTTTAAATAATGATATTGTTTACGGTGGAAGTTATGGCGGATTGCTTACAAGGGTTAATCACCAAACAAATGAAACCAGAGTCATAAATGTTTGGCCGGATGATCCTATGGGTCACGGCGCCGAGGATATGAAATATCGATTCCAGTGGAATTACCCTATTTTCTTTTCGCCAAATAACAAAAAGATGTTATATGCTGCTTCAAACCACCTGCATGCGACGACAAACGAAGGACAGTCCTGGGAGGTTATCAGCCCCGATTTAACCAGAAATGATCCAAAAACATTAGGCGTTTCTGGCGGCCCAATTACCAAAGACAACACAGGCGTGGAATACTACGGAACTATTTTTGCCGCCGTGGAATCTCCTTTTGAAAAAGACTTGATTTGGACAGGCTCTGATGATGGTTTGGTTCACATTACCCGAGATGGAGGAAAAAACTGGACAAATGTAACGCCTAAAAAAATGCCTGAATGGATGATGTTCAATTGTATTGAAGTTGATCCTTTTACATCTGGCGGCGCTTATATTGTAGGTACGCGTTATAAATTGGGAGATTATACGCCTTATATTTATAAAACTGAAGACTATGGAAAAACTTGGAAATTGCTGACAAACGGTATTCCTTCAGAACATTTTACAAGAGCTTTAAGGGCAGATCCTAAAAGAAAAGGATTGCTGTATGCCGGAACTGAAAATGGCATGTACCTAAGTTTTGATGACGGAAACAATTGGAGCCCTTTTCAACTGAATTTACCCATTGTTCCCATTACGGATTTGGCCATTAAAAACAATAATTTAATTGCAGCCACACAAGGCCGTTCCTTCTGGATTATCGACGATTTAACACCTTTTCATCAAATTGATGAAGCGCTAATTTCCAAAGATTATTTCATATACAAACCTATGGACAGTTACAGAATGGGCGGAAGTGAGCGTAAATCTAAAACTGCCGGACAAAATCATCCCGGTGGCGTTCTCGTAAATTATTATGTGAAAAATATTGCCGAAAAAGACACCATAAGTTTGTCTGTTTATGAAAATTCAGGAAAACTCATTAAAACATTTTCGACCAAACCTGATGATAAAAAAAATGAAGAAACTTTAAAAGTAAAAAATGGTGCCAATCAGTTTAAATGGAATATGCAATATCCTGATGCCGAAAAAATAAAAGGGATGATTTTATGGTGGGCATCACTGCAAGGACCAAAAGCGTTGCCGGGAACCTATAAAATTCAATTGAGTAAAAATGGAAAACCGGTTTCTGAACAAAATTTTAACCTGTTAAAAGACCCAAGAAGCACCGCAACAACGGAAGATTTACAATCTCAATTTAATTTTATCATTGAAATTCAGGGAAAATTAACAGAGATTCATAAAACCTTGAAAAATATCACCAAAATAAGGGAACAAATCAATCTGCTAAAAGCCTCAATAATTGATAAAGAAAAAAATAAGGAAATTCTTGACTTGGCGGATAAAATTGTAAAAGAAATGACAATCATCGAAAATGAGTTATATCAGACAAAAAGTAAAAGTTCCCAGGACCCGCTTAACTTTCCAATTAAGTTAAATAATAAATTGGCGCATTTAAATTCGCTGAGTTCCATTGGGGATTACAAACCCACCGACCAGTCTGTTGAATTTAAAAAAGAAATTACCCAATTAATAGATGTAGAATTGGCTAAAATTTATGCCATTTTTGAAGATGATGTAAAGAAATTGAACAAAAAAGTAAAAGAAAGCGATATAGAATTAATCAATTTAAATTAAAAAATAAAGAGGCTTTCAGCCTCTTTATTTTTTTATAAACTTGTAATATCCGGCCATAAGCAATCCGTAAATAATTGCCATTCCCAGCTGAATTGTAAAAAATGATAACCAGGTTTCCGCAGAAAAATATTCTGCAATCATTCCAGAAACACCACCATTTTTAAACATGGAAATGATTATTTTAAGGATGGTGACTACCACGAAAAATACCGCTGAAAATCGAACGGTTAATTTTAAAAATGATTGATTTTTATAAGGATTCATTTATTTTAATTTTTTATTATTTTGATGACGGTCGTGATCCCGTTTTGTTTTTACAGCCATTTTTTTGTCGAAAGCCGCCTGTAAATCTATTCCTGTCTGATTTGCCAAACACAAAACCACAAAAACCACATCCGCCAATTCTTCCCCTAAATCTTTACCCTTATCGCTTTCTTTTTCGCTTTGTTCGCCATAACGCCTTGCAATAATTCGCGCCACTTCACCAACTTCTTCAGTCAATTGCGCCATATTGGTCAGTTCATTAAAATAACGAACGCCGTGATCCTTTATCCAATTGTCAACGACTAGTTGTGCGTTTTTAATTTCCATATGTTGTTTTTATTGATGTTCAAAGATAGTAAACTTATGATTATGTCATTTTTGCTTTTTTAGATAGGTTAAGAATTCCGATCGTGAAATTTCTTCAGCGCCTAAACTATCCAGATGCGCATTGTAAACCTGGCAATCTATCAATTTATAATGTTCCTTTTCCAATTTTTGAACCAAATAAATAAAGGCAAATTTTGAAGCATTGCTCACCTTGCTGAACATACTTTCCCCACAAAAAATGTGTCCTAAATCAATGCCATACAAACCGCCAACCAATTCATTTCCGTCCCAAACTTCGACCGATTTTGCGACACCAAAATTGTGCAAATTAATATAAGCCTGTTCCATTTCATCGGTAATCCAAGTTCCGCCCTGCCCTTCTCTGTAACTATTTTTACAGTTAGCAATGACTTCCGAAAAATTTTGGTTGAATGTTGCCCTAAATTGATTTTTCCGAATAACTTGCTTCATGCTTTTCGAAATTTTTAGCTTTTTCGGAAACAAAACCATTCTTGGATCTGGGCTGTACCAAACAATGGGTTCCTCCTGATTGTACCAAGGAAAAATTCCACTTTTATAAGCAAGCAGCAATCTTTCAGCGGACAAATCTCCGCCAATAGCCAACAAGCCGTGTTTATCCGCCAAATGTACCGGAGGAAACACCAAATCTTTTGAAAGCAAATACATTCTTTATTTTTTTTACAAATATAGCCAAACAAAAAAAGAGAAAAACTGGCGTTTTTCTCTTTTTAATACTGTTTAAATCGACTTAAAACGGTAAATCGTCCGGTTCACTGTCGTCTATGTCTGTAGTGGTTTCAAATTTAGCTGGTGGTGCTGTTGGCTTTGCGCCTTGAGCGCCTTCGGCTTGAGCTGCTTCAATTCTCCAACCTTGAATTGAGTTAAAATATACGGCTTCTCCCTGTGGATTGATCCATTCTCTTCCTCTTAAATTGATAGAAACTTTTACGTCCTGTCCAACTTGGTAAGCATTTAATAAATCACATTTATCTTGCACAAATTCAACCATCAACGGTTGTGGATATTGTTCATTTGTTGTTACTATCAATTCTCTTTTTCTAAAACCACTGGCCCCAAAGGTTTGAGCTTCTTTAATTTTTGTAATTTTTCCTGTAATTTCCATATTTCTAATTATTTCATCTGTTTAAATTTTATTTTTTAGCGGTAACAGATGCTGTTCGCCATTAATTACTCTTTTATGTGTCAAAATTTGTTATGCGCGTTTCATTAAAAGTACTTTCCAAGCACTCAACACTTCGTTTTTTTCTAAAAGTGCTTTCGCAAATGTATGTTTTTTTGCCGTATTAATTCCAATATATTCTGAATGTTCTTTCGCAAACTTATCAACATCAGCTTCAGAAGGAATCGTTTCCAAATTGGCCAGCATTCCCAAATCATTTCCTGTTAATATGCTGCTGTTCCTTATTTCAGAAGGAATTGCATCAACCCCGATTCCCAATGTTGACAATGGTTTCGGGATCTCAAAAAAGCCTTCCCGGGCACGAGAATAAAAGCTTCCTCCTGCCCTGGCCACCAAATCTAATTTGTATTGATTGATGGTGCCGTCTTCATCCAAATATTCTTTTTTAATATGCAATTTCACCACTTCGCAAATGACCAAATTTCCGGCACCGCCTTCTGCGCCAAGTTCCACTATTTCTTTAACCTTGCACTCAAATTGTATGGGTGATTCGCCAACCCTGAACGGTTTTATTTTTTCAGAAGGCAACATCGTAAAACCTGCTTTTAAAAACTCATTCACACCTTCTGGATATTCGCTGCTTGCCAACGACATTTGATGGACAATCTCATAATTTACCACATTAATCACCACTTCTTTTGTTGCTTTAGCATTTTCCAAAGTGTGCTTTGTGGTGTTATCCCGCACACGGCGTGCCGGTGAAAAAATTAAAATGGGCGGATTTGCACTAAAAACATTAAAAAAACTAAATGGCGATAAATTTGGGTTTCCATGCGCGTCAAGCGTGCTTGCAAAAGCAATAGGACGCGGTGCAATGGCGCTTTGCAAATATTCCTGTAACTTTACTGTTGATATATCTTTTGGATCTATGCTTAGCATTTTTTTGATTTTTAACAAATATAAATATTTCAAGGTTAAAATAATATAGATTTTATTTTTAAGTTATAGGAACTTATACTTTATATTTGAATATGGCTTCACATAAGAATACGCAGATAATCCGTTGGACAGTAATTTTGTCTTCATTTATCATTGTTGCCCTCATTCTTTGGAATACGTATGATTTTTTTCAAAAATTTAAACATGAAGAACGCGCCAAAATGGAAATTTTGGCGAAGGCTTATGAACGATTCAGCAGCGCCAGTTTAAATACCGATATTTCTCTGGAAGATAAAATTATTGTGAACAACCACAATATTCCAATGATTATTACCAATGAAAAAGACAGCATCACCGAATGGGCAAATTTAGATTCCGTTAAAGTAAAAAAGAAAAATTATTTGGAAAAACAGCTTTTTTTGATGAAAAGCCAAAACAAACCCATAACAATAAGCTATAAAGGCGAAGATTTAAAGCAATACATTTACTATCGAAATTCCGATTTATTAACCAAATTAAAGTATTATCCTGTTGCTCTAATTCTTATTTTATTTTTATTTGCCAGCGTTATTTACCTGTTTTTTAAATCGAATAAAGTAGCGGAACAAAACAAACTTTGGACCGGAATGGCAAAGGAAACTGCCCATCAAATTGGCACACCGTTGTCATCACTATTGGGTTGGATTGAAATTTTACGATTAGAAAACACCAACGAAAATACCATAAAAGAAATTGAAAATGATGTTACAAGGTTAAACACAATTGCAGAACGATTTTCAAAAATTGGCTCTATTCCCGAATTAAAAAAACAAAATGTGGTGGAAGCAACCAGCGCTTCGTTTGACTATCTGAAACTAAGAAGTTCAAAGCAAGTTGTTTTTAAATTTGAATCCTCAAAAAATGAAATTTCTGCAAAAATAAATTTGCAGCTGTTTAGCTGGGTGATCGAAAATTTGGTGAAAAACGCCATTGACGCTATGGAAGGAAAAGGAAAAATTTCCCTTGCAATTACCGAAAACGAAAAAAATGTGACCATCACCATTGCCGATACCGGCAAAGGAATTCCAAAACATTTGCAACACGAAATTTTTACGCCGGGTTTTACCACCAAAAAACGTGGATGGGGATTGGGATTGTCACTCGCAAAACGCATTATTGAAGACTACCACAACGGTAAAATTGCCGTTTTAAAATCGGAGTTGGGTAAAGGAACCACTTTTGCAATTACCCTAAAAAAATAATTTTATAAATTGGCCGAAATTGCTTTGGCGGTGGCTTCAAATTCCGCTGGTGACAAGATTACTTTATGCATAAATTGCATATCCTGCATCGCATCCAAAGGAATTAAATGCACATGAACATGAGGCACCTCAAGTCCGATAACAGCCATTCCAATACGTTTGCATGGAATTGCTTTTTCCAAGGCGATGGCAATTTTTCTGGAAAAACGCATTAAGCCATTGTAGGTTTCTTCATCCAACTCAAAAAGTTTGTTGGCTTCCTTTTTCGGCACCACCAACGTATGACCTTTTGCATTCGGATTTACATCCAAAAAAGCATAAAAATCGTCGTTTTCAGCAACTTTATACGATGGAATTTCACCATTAATGATTTTTGTGAATATTGTGCTCATGATTTTTATTTTTACCCAAAATTAATAAACCCTTTTCAATTAAAAAATTGAAAAGGATTTATACAATTATTTAAAGAAAAATTAACCTCTGGTAATTTCCAAAATCTCAAATTCCATAACGCCGCTAGGCACTTCAATTTCGGTGATATCGCCTACTTTTTTACCCAACAATCCTTTACCAATCGGTGAATTTACCGACAGTTTTCCTTCTTTCAAATTTGTTTCGGAATCGGCCACCAAAATATATTTAAATTCTGCTTTGGTTACCGTGTTTTTTAATCGGACGGTTGAATGTATCAACACTTTTGAAGTATCCAACAACGATTCATCAACAATTCGTGCATTGGAAAGCACTTCTTTCAATTTGGCGATTTTCAACTCTAACATGGACTGTTCCTCTTTGGCAGCGTGGTATTCGGCATTCTCGCTTAAGTCACCTTTATCTCTTGCTTCTGCAATATCATTACTTATTCTTGTACGCTCAACACGCTCCAAAAACTCCAATTCATCCTTTAGTTTTTTCAACCCTTCTTCTGTATAATACGAAATATTACTCATAACTTACTGTTTAAATAAATACAAAAATCCCACAACTGGAAACCCAGAATGAGATTTAACACAAATGTACAAAATATTTGTAAATTGCAATCGTTTACAAACAAACTTGATTTAATAACTATGCGAAAGCTGTTTTTATTGTTAATGCTTGCCTTGTTTTTTTCTTGCGAAAAGAACGACACCAACGATATTTTGCCCGATGTTTTTGTTGATGAAACCATCAATCTAAATTTACCGCAGTACATTAACTTGCAAACACCTAGCGGCTTTGCCTATACAATTGGCGGCATTAAAGGAATTGTTGTTCAAAATACCGGCATTGGAAATCCGCCCTACAAAGCATTTGATCGTGCCTGCCCAAATAACGACTGCGCAACGCCTATGAATTTTGACGGCAGTTTAAAATTAAAATGCCCTTGCGATAACAGTGAATACAGCATTATAGACGGCTCACCACAAACAGCTGGGAATAAACATTTTGCAAGAGAATATCGCGTATTTGTTATAAATGAATCAACATTAAATATTAGGAATTTTTAACTATTTATTTAGAATTTCTTTAAAAAAACGAAACCAATTAAAATAATATTTGGGGGTTCCCGCCGAAAAGGCGGTCGTGCTTTTCGTTACAAACTTTTTTACTTCGCCAAAAGGCAAATCAAAAAAGGTTTTTCACTGCAATCACTAACCCAGCAATTAGGAAATCAACAATAAATTTCAAGTAAACTTTATAAATTGCAGTAATTATTAAAATTTAGCAATCTTTATTAAAAACAGATTGGTATTTTTGTGCCAAAGCTATATAAAGTGAAAAATTATTTCTCATCAAATTTTAGACTGGGCGTATTGGGCGGCGGACAATTAGGGAAAATGTTGTTGGCCGAAACGCAAAAATTCGATATTTATACCTGTATTTTAGATGCATCCAATGAAGCGCCCTGTGCACAAATTTGTAATGAATTTCACCAGGGAAGTTTAATGGATTTTGACACCGTTTTCAACTTCGGCAAAAAAGTGGATTTGTTAACCATTGAAATTGAACACGTAAATATTGAGGCACTTTTAAAACTTGAAAAAGAAGGTTTGGCCATTTATCCGCAGCCAGGTATTTTGCAAATTATTCAGCACAAAGGCAAACAAAAAGATTTTTTCAAAGAAAATAACATCCCAACTTCGCCACATAAACGGTTTTCGTCGCTGGCAGCATTAAAAAAAGAATTGTTAGCTTTTCCTTTTGTATGGAAATCGGCACAATTTGGCTACGATGGCACTGGTGTTAAAATTGTGAGAAATGAGGATGATTTAAATTCATTGCCTGACAATGAATCAATTACAGAAGCGTTAATTCCCTTTAAAAATGAATTGGCCGTAATTGTAGCCAGAAATAAAAACGGAGAGATAAAAACATATCCTGTCGTAGAAATGGAATTCCATCCTGAAGCCAACCAGGTGGAATATGTCATTTGTCCGGCCAGAATTTCAGAAGAAGTCGCTGCAAAAGCCATAAAAATTGCCTTACACGTTGCTGAAGCTTTTTCACATATTGGATTGTTGGCCGTTGAACTTTTTCAAACGGAAAATGACGAAATCCTGGTAAATGAGGTGGCGCCGCGCACACACAACAGCGGCCATTACAGTATTGAAGCATCTTATACCAATCAGTTTGAGCAACACTTGCGCAGCATTTTAAACCTTCCTTTGGGGAATACCGACAGCAAAGTTGCCGGGATTATGGTAAATTTGGTGGGCGAAGAAGGTTTTTCAGGCAATGTTATTTATCAAAATATAGAAAAAATTCTTGAAATGAAAGGTGTTACGCCTCATATTTATGGAAAAAAACAAACACGACCATTCAGGAAAATGGGTCATGTCACCATTGTAAATAACAATTTGACAGAAGCGCGAAAAATCGCTGAAGAAGTTAAAAATACCATTAGGGTAATTAGTCAATAATCATAGCAATTGGGTGTGTTGGTTTTCAATTTTCAGTCTTTTAATTTTTAAAATTTCAAAAAAATGAGCAAAGTAGGAATTATTATGGGAAGCAGTTCAGATCTTCCAATTATGCAATTGGCCATCGCTATTTTACAACGTTTTGACATTGAAACTGAAGTGGATATTGTTTCTGCCCATAGAACGCCCGAAAAACTTTTTGATTATGCAAAAAATGCACATACACCCGGAATTTCGGTTATTATTGCGGGTGCCGGCGGTGCCGCGCATTTACCCGGAATGGTGGCTTCTATGAGTCCGTTGCCTGTTATTGGCGTTCCCATAAAATCGAGAAATTCCATTGATGGCTGGGATTCCGTGCTTTCAATTCTTCAAATGCCAAGCGGTGTTCCCGTGGCAACCGTGGCATTGGACGGCGCTGAAAATGCAGGTATTTTGGCTGCACAAATTATTGGAAGTGCCGACAAAAAAGTACTGGATAAAATTATTCTTTACAAAGAAGCCTTAAAAGCCAAAGTTTATAAAGCTTCCGAGGAACTTAAAAATAAAAAGATTTAAGGTTGTTTTTAACTAAAAACAACACAACATATTAACAATTATACGATTAAACATTTCATAATGAGCAATCCATTATTAGCTGTATTTAACACACCATTTGATACGGCGCCATTCTCAAAAATAAAAAACAAACATTTTAAGCCTGCATTTATTGAAGGTATTCAGCTGGCAAAAAACGAAATTGACGCGATCACTAACAACAGCGAAGCACCCACTTTTGAAAACACCATGGAAGCCATGGAATTTGGAGGAGAAAAATTGGACCGGATTTCAAGCATCTTTTTCAATCTAAATTCTGCCGAAACCAGTGAGGAAATTCAAAAAATTGCCCAAGAAATTTCGCCAATACTTTCTGAATTTTCAAATGACGTTAAATTAAATGAACCATTGTTTAGACGGGTCAAGCAAATTTATGAAAAAAAGGATTCGCTTCATTTAACCACAGAACAAGACACTTTATTAACCAAATCTTATAAAAGTTTTGTTCGAAACGGTGCTAATTTAAATGAAGAGGGCAAAATAAAACTGCGAAAAATTGACATGGAACTTTCCAAATCAAAATTGACTTTTGGAGAGCATGTTTTGGCGGAAGGAAATGATTTTGAGCTTCATTTGACCGATGAAAATGATTTAAAAGGCCTGCCTGAAAATACCATTGAAGCTGCGCAATTGACAGCGAAAGAAAAAAATAAGGAAGGCTGGATTTTTACATTGGATTATCCGAGTTACATTCCATTTATGACCTATGCGGACAATAGAAAACTAAGAAAAAAAATGGCCGTTGCCTTTGGTGCAAAAGCATTCAGAAACAATGAAAATGACAATCAGAAAACTTTATTAAACATTGTAAAACTTCGACATAAAAGAGCAAATTTATTGGGCTACAAAACGCATTCGCACTTTGTTTTGGAAGAGCGCATGGCTGAAAATCCCAAAATCGTTAACAATTTTTTAGAAGATTTGCTTATAAAGGCAAAACCGGCCGCAGAAGAAGAATTTAAAAAACTGTCCGATTTTGCAAAAAAAGACGGCATTAAAAAACTTCAAAAATGGGATAGCGCTTATTATTCGGAAAAATTGAAAAAAGCGCTTTTCGATTTGGAAGAAGAACAGTTAAAACCTTATTTCAAATTACAAAATGTGATTGATGGCGTTTTTGGGGTTGCCAACAAATTATACGATTTAGAGTTTGAAGAAATTTACACCATCGAAAAATACCATGAAGATGTTAAAACCTTTAAAGTAAATGACACTTCAGGCAATTTTATTGCCATCTTATATGCCGATTTTTT